>NZ_JAUBQX010000049.1:7334-43639 GCF_036701505.1 Microcoleus sp. Pol11C2 | reverse complement strand
GATTTTTAAACTACGACTCATAAACGCACCATACAAGCTATCTCTCTATTATATGCAACTTCACATAAAATTGGTATGAGATCGCAACTCCTCCAAAGTCCCTTGAATTTTTAACTGCCCATTTTCCAGCATCACAATCCAGTCTTCTCGCTCGATCGACCTAGGGCGATGGCTAATCATAATGGTAGTTTGACCGCGCCTGTGAGCGAATAGCTGGTCTAAAACTTCCATTTCGCTCACAGGGTCTAGAGAGCTCGTGGATTCATCTAAGATGAGTACAGGCGGTTCATTGACAATCGCTCTGGCGATCGCTAAACGTTGCCGTTGCCCCCCTGAAAGATTAGCGCCAAATTCACCTAAAACCGTTTGATACTTATCAGGTAGTTTGCTAACAAATTCGTCAGCTCCCGCTATTTGGCAAGCTCTGACAATCTGATCGAAGGTAGCGTGAGGAGAGCCGAGACGGAAGTTTTCAATAATCGAGCGGCTCCAGAAGTAAGCATCTTGGGGAACTAAAACAACTTGTTGCCGCAGACAATCTAAGGAGAGGTCTTGCAAGTTATAAATGCCAATGCGAATATTGCCTGACAGAGGCTGATATAAACCAGCCATTAACTTGGCTAATGTACTTTTACCACAGCCTGATTGGCCAATCAGAGCAATGACTTGACCACCTGAAAAAGTGACAGAAAACTTTTCTAGAAGACTTACTCTACCATTGTGGTAAAAATTGATATTGCTGCACACAATTTCAGCATTTGCAGAAATTTTTACAAATTCCTTTTGAGAATCAGATTGAATTTCAGGAATCGTGTCAATAACTTAAGTAAGCCGCTCCGTTGCTGTTTTGGCGCGGTAATATTCATCTGCCAATCCAATGGCTGTAACAATAAAACTTAGAAAATTACTATTCATGCTATTAAAAGCCAATAGCTGACCAATCGTTAATTCCTTCTCAATCACCAGGCTGCTTCCCAGCCACAGTAAAGCAACGCTGCCGAGACTGGAAACCAGCCCCGAAAAGCTATTGTTAATAATACTAATTTGAATCGTCCGAAAACTGAGATTAGCTAAACGCCCGAATCTGGTCTGGAATTCTTCCCAACATTGGGGAGATGATGCAGTAGTTTTGAGAGTTAGCGCTCCCTTAAAAGTTTCTACCAAGACGCCTTGATTTGCGGCTTCGGTCACTAAAACGCTGCGAGTATTTTGTTGTAGCGGTGACAGAAAAATTGCAGCCGATAGAGTCATAATGAGTGCAAAAGCACCAGCAGCCAGAGTCAGTTTCATGCTATAAAATAGCATGAAATTCAGCGAAATAAGGGCTATCAAAAATTGGCTGGGGAGAGTACCGCTACTTGGGCAACTAACTGGTTAATTGCTTGAATATCTCGCAGGTGGCTGACAATTTCACCACTGCGGTGAGACTCATAATAAGGCAGAGGCAATCCCAGCACTTTCCGGCAAAATTCCAACACCAGCCCTAACTTTAACCGCTGGGCAAAGTGAGCGATATACAACTCAGGTGCACCTCAACGATCGCTCAGAGAATGCTGCTCTGCCAAGGTGATAAATTCCCTGGTGGTTAGAGCTGGTAGAAATTTCAAAAGAATTGATTCAAGTCCGGCGATCGCAATGTGTTGCTATTCCGGGCTTTTGCAGTGCGATAATTACAGCTTAATTGTGTCTATGTTTAGCGATCCTGCTTCAGAATTACTCCGCCCCGTCAGCAGCGAAGAGTTCCTTCCTCCTATTAGTTGGTGGACGACTTTAGGCGGCTTATTTATTGTGGGAACTGTTGGTTTAGCCATTGGCCTCGCTGCTGTCACTAAATATAAAGTTACTGTTAAAGCTCCTGCAACCGCGCGCCCCTACGGAGAATTACAAATTGTTCAGGCGGCCAGAGGAGGGACTGTTAAAAGAATAGAGGTGAAGGAGAATCAGGCGATCGCCAAAGGGGACGCGCTAGCCTATATTGACGATTCTGAACTGCAAACCCAAAAAAAGCAACTGCAAGGAAATATTCAGCAAAGCCAAGAGAAATTATCTCAACTCGACGCCCAGATTCGCGCTTTAAACAGTCGAATTGCTGCTGAGGGCGATCGGGCTAACAGTACAATTGCCTTAGCTGAAGCTGAACTGAGCCACACAGTGCGCGACTATCAGGACAAACAAGCTACCACTGCTGCTGAAGTGAATGAAGCAGAAGCGAACTTAAGGCAAGCGCAAGAGGAATGGGAAAAAGCACAAGCGGATTTGAAATCAGCCAAAGCCAACTTAATGTCAATCGAAGCTGCTTTAAAGGGGGCAAGAACCAAGCGAGAGCGATATCAGCCCTTAGCAGCAGCAGGAGCAATTCCTAAGGATAAATTAGAAGAAGCGCAATTAGAAGTAGCTCAGCAAGAACAAGCCCTAGCATCGAAAACAGCAGTTGTTGAGGGGCAAACAAAAACAATCGAACGGCAACAACAAGCGATCGAGGCCGCACAAGCGAGATTGCAAGCAGCTAAAGCCTCCCTCAATCCTAACAATGGAACGGTGACAATGGCCCAGGAGAAAATTGTTCAGCAACGGGCTACAGGAAAAGCAGTTATCGAGCAATTAAAGCAAGAAAAAGAGCAGCTAATTCAGCAACAAGTTGAGAGCAACAGTCAAATTCAGCGCGACTCCCTACAACTCCAACAGCTTGAAACTGACCTCAAAACTGCTGTGGTTCCTGCTCCCGTAGCAGGCACAATTCAGCAAATCAATCTCCGCAACCCCGGGCAAGTAGTACGCCCCGGCGATGTGATTGCTCAAATTGTCCCAAATGTAGCTCCTTTGGTACTCAAAGCTTTAGTTAAAACTGAGGAGCGAGACAATATAAAAATTGGTCAGTCAGCGGACATTCGGGTTGATGGCTGCCCTTATCCTGATTTCGGGATACTCAAAGGGAAAGTTACAGCCATTTCTCCAGACTCTTCTATGCTTTCAAAAGATGCTAATGGCTCTCTAGGCAGTAATGCAGCAGCAGGCGGTGCTACCTACGAAGTGACTCTCCAGCCTGAAAGCCTTGAGTTGATTTCTGGTGGGGATAAGTGTGCAATTCACTCAGGTATGGCGGGCACAGCGGATATTATTTCTAGGGAAGAGACTGTCTTGCGGTTCATCCTCAGAAAGGCGAAGTTGCTACAAGCGTGAAGATAGCGCCCGGTCAACGAGTATTTTTCTGAGCAATTAAAATCCCTCAGAAAAAAGGATTTGGTGGGTTTATGGGGGGTGACAACCCGCCTGAAACCCCGATCGAGTAAAGATTGAGCCTCGCTTATGCTAAAAAAAGATAGGCAGGCGAATTGTTACACGCGCTTCCTATCCCCAAAATAATGTTACCAACCTTGTATCAAATTCACTTACAAAAACAACTGACGCACGCTCAGTTTATTCTACTCACAATCTGACTTAACCTGCTAAAACAGCGAGAAATAAGTGAGATTAAAACGGCTCGCACGGCTATTTACATATCCAATTACAACCGAAAGTCGCCGTCGCCTCCTGCAAAAATTTCTATCCTGTACCTCAATTAACGATCGCACTAATTTCCCATTAATTACTTATTGGTTAACAAGTTACATAGAGAGCTTTGGGTAAATTGTCTCGCTCAATATTCATGAGATATGCAAGACTTACTGAAGTTAACTCGTAAGAAACGTCGCTTTTACCAACGTGGTTGCAGGGCTGTAAGCCTTATTATGTCGAGTTCCTAGACCTCTTTGCCATCCTCCCAGCAATACAAGTTAAACGCGCAATAAATTACATTCAACACTCAAAACTATCGATCGCCAAATGCCAGTTTTTCTGATGCAGCCGATCGCACATCTGCACTTTCTCAACCGCCAAATATTGCTTAAATTCTGGTTTCTCTATGCCGCTGCGCCACATTACCAGAGCATCTTCTCCGGTGTCTGCGTAATACCTTTTCCGCCGTCCTGCCTCTTTAAACCCAAATTTTTGGTAAAGAGAAACTGCGGCTAAATTAGATTCCCGCACTTCTAAGGTTGCCCTTTCTAATTGTCTATAGTGAGCCTTTTTTAATAAATCCCAAAGCAGAGCTTGTCCTAAACCCTGACCTTGACAGCCAGGATGAATTGCCAAAATTGTAATATGAGCTTCTTCTAAAATTGCCCACAGGCAACCCAAACCGATCAGGGTTGGGGTAAGTTTTGAGTTGGGAGTTGGTGGCGAGGAACTCTCAATACTGAGCGATTTTGAGTTCAGAATGCTGTTCGGCTCGCTCGACTCGAGTTCGCTCTCGAATCCTTCTGATGCGCCGACCTCGGTTTCCGATGCCCACAAACCCAGTAAATCGCTGTTAGGACTGCCTAACTCGCGCCCATAGCCTTCGATTGTCCACAGTCCGCCAAAACAGAGCCGATCGAGTTCAACTGCACTGTTGAGGTCTTCGGTGGTGAGATGTTTAATTTGTAGAAAACGCACGGCTGTAAATTGTACACTGGAAAACACAGTAGCGATTAGCTGTTTGTTGCTAGTTTTGAGTCATGACTCACAAGTCTCCAGACATTAGTCTACTGCCAACGACCAATGACTGCTGATTAATGACTGCCGACTGCTGACTGCTGATTAATGACTGCTGACTAATAACCTAGGATAGTTATTGCGCGATGGTATCAACTCAATCTTTTGGGGTCGAATCGGGACTTAAGTATCTGTCTGAGTCTCAACAAGCCCTGCAAAATAGATCGCCCAATCAAGAACTGTTACCGCTGACAGCCAGTGTTAACAGCAGCGATCGGTTGGAAATCGGAGGCTGCGAGGTGACAGCTTTGGTGGAGCAATTTGGCTCGCCGTTGTACATTTTAGATGAAGAAACGCTGCGGGCGGCTTGTACCCAGTACCGGGATGCTTTTAGGCGTTACTATCCGGGCGAATCTCAAGTGCTATATGCTTCTAAAGCTTGGAGTTGTTTGGCAGTTTGCGCGATCGCAGCTTCGGAAGGTTTAGGCATAGATGTCGTATCCGCCGGAGAAATCCACACTGCACTGCAAGCAGGCGTGGGCCCCGACAAAATCTACTTCCACGGTAATAACAAATCCCGCCAGGAACTGCAGCTAGCTGTCGAAAACGGCTGCATTACCGTAGCCGACAATTGGTGGGATTTAGAAACTCTAGCAGAGTTGGGAGAATTGGGTGTCAGCAGCCTCACAGGTGGGCCAACACGAGTTATGGTGCGGTTTACTCCTGGAATTGAGTGTCACACCCACGAGTACATTCAGACGGGTCAAATCGATAGTAAATTTGGCTTCGATCCCAACTCGCTCGATCAAGTATTTAAATTCATCAGCCAACAGCCGTCGTTATTTTGCGTGGGAGTGCACGCTCACATCGGCTCTCAGATTTTTGAACTGCAACCCCATGACGATTTAGCTGAAGTCATAATTCAGGCCTTGACTAAAGCACAAAGTTATGGTTTGCCAGCAACAGAAATTAATATTGGCGGTGGGTTGGGCATTCGCTATACTGAAGCGGACGATCCTCCTAGCATTGAAGATTGGGCTCGTACAATTTGCTCCGCAGTTGTAGCAGCTTGCGAGCGGCAGCAATTGCCCTTGCCTAAATTGCTTTGCGAACCGGGTCGATCGCTCGTCGGTACAGCTTGCGTTACAGCTTACACCGTTGGCTCTAAAAAAGTCATTCCGGAAATGCGGACGTATCTAGCTGTCGATGGCGGGATGTCGGACAATCCGCGTCCTATTACCTATCAATCAGTTTATCGAGTCCTCGCAGCCGGCAAAATGTCTGCTCCCTTAACGGAAACAGTGACAATTGCTGGGAAACACTGCGAATCAGGCGATGTTCTGATTAAAGATGCCAAATTGCCAGAGTGTCAGGCAGGAGATGTCCTCGCCGTTCCGGCTACAGGGGCATACAATTACAGCATGGCTTCTAACTACAACCGAGTGCCCCGACCGGCAGCGGTTTTAGTTAGAAATGGGGAAGTTAACACGATTATACAGCGGGAAACTTACCAGGATTTGCTGAGGCTTGACCGCCTTCCTGAACGACTCGGATCTCAAAAGTAAAAACTTAGAAGTTAAAAGTTAAAAGTTAAAAGAAAGACAATCCATGTTTACTTAGTGATGATTGCCTTTTCACTTTTAACTTTTGCCTTGTTCAGTCACGCGATTGGATTGACACTCCCCGGTCTAAAAACACGGGGATTTTCAGCATATTCCTTATAACAACTGTTCATGGTTCATGGGTTCGAGTGCATCACGGTTCGCGGTTCACAGGCGGTAGCGTTCGATGAACCATGAACAATCAACAATCTGGCTTTGACTTGGCCCTCGTTCAGTCCTTATTGATTCAAGGGATCGATATTGGACTGGTTTTTGCCCTTGCGTATTTGGTGCTCGTCATTGTTGGCGAGCGCAGAACGCTGTGGATGGTACGGGGATTTATTATTTTGATGCTGGCGGCGGCGGTGAGCAACTGGGCTGGATTGAGGCTGTTGCACGTTGCCCTCAACAGCTTGGTGACTGGTTCTGCTGTGGCAATGGCGGTAATATTGCAGTCGGAGTTTCGCCGATTTCTGGAACAATTGGGTCGGGGGGAATTTCGGCAATTGTTTGGACGCGATCGCCGACAAAAACCCGAACCGGACAGCGTAATAGATGAAATTGTGGACGCAGTAAAAGAACTTTCGCAAAACCGCACGGGCGCTTTACTAATTATAGAAACAGATTCTCCGATCGACGATCGAGATTTTTCGGTGCCGGGACTAAAGCTAAATGCTGAAGTTTCTAAAGAATTGTTGCAGACAATCTTTCAGCCGCAAACTTTGCTGCATGACGGAGCTGTTTTGATTCGAGGTTCGCGGATCGTGTCGGCGGGGGTAATTTTGCCTTTGTCCGATCGCACTGCGTCGCGGCAGTTGGGAACCCGCCATCGGGCGGCAATGGGGATTACGGAACGGGTGCAAGCTTGCGTGTGCGTGGTGGTGTCCGAGGAAACGGGTTCTATTTCTTTAGCCCAGATGGGAAGTTTAAATCGACCTTTGACTAGCAACAAACTTAAGGAATTGCTGGAAGCAAAGCTGTTTCCGTCCGAGGGAGAAAGAGCTGTGCCTCCAATTCCGATCGGCAATCTCGGACGCCAGATAGGATTGAAGGGAGTGACGCTATTAAAACGGATACTGCGCCGTTAGTCGGGTAATCGGGAGAAACCATGAGTCAAGGAATTTGCTTGGAAAAGTTGCCGGAGGATCTGCAACAAGAACTACTGCCTAAGCACATAGCAGTGATTATGGATGGGAACGGGCGCTGGGCTAAGAAGAAGGGGTTGCCGCGGATTGCGGGACACCGCCGAGGAGCTAGCACTCTGAAGGAACTGCTGCGCTGCTGCAAAGATTGGGGGATTCCAGCTTTAACTGCCTATGCTTTTTCGACGGAGAATTGGGGGCGGCCTGCTGGAGAGGTGGATTTTTTAATGAGTTTGTTTGAGGGTAAGCTGCGGCAAGAATTGCGGGAGATGGTGGACGAGGACGTGCAAATTCAATTTATGGGGAATTTGCAGGCTTTGCCGAAGTCTTTGCAGGCGGAAATCGAGCGTTCTGTGACAGCCACTCAGCACAATCAGGGGATTTTGTTTACGGTGGCGACGAATTACGGGGGGCGTCAGGAGATTGTACAAGCTTGTCGGGCGATCGCCACTCAGGTGAAAGAGGGCAAGTTGCAGCCGGAGGAGATTGATGAGGTTTTATTTAAACGCTATTTGTATACTGCTGATGTTTGTGACCCGGATTTGCTGATCCGGACGAGTGGGGAAATGCGGTTGAGCAATTTTCTACTATGGCAAATGGCTTATTCGGAAATTTACATTACTGAGACGCTGTGGCCGGATTTTGATCGATCGGAGTTTCACCGCGCTTTGTCTGATTATCAGAAGCGCAGTCGCCGATTTGGCAAAGTCTAACGATTTTGGATTTGGGATTTTAGATTTTAGATTTTTTGGTTGATTTTTCAGTTTCCAAGTAGGTGTCGATTGTGACCGAGCATCTCCATGAAAGTAAAAAACGTTTTTACGCCACGTGCGATCGTCCCGCACAGCACAATACAGTGAGCGGGACGATCGCAATCTCATGTAAATGCTTGCACGGTTGATGCTTCTTACCTGGATTCCCCATCTAAAATCTCATACCAATTTCACTCATCTCCTGCTCAACATAACGATTTTAGATTTTAGATTGGAGGACAAATCTAAAATCTAAAATCTAAAATCTAAAATCTAATTAGGGGCCGGAGAAAACGGCCGCTTCAATGTCCTGACGTGAGAGGGAGTATTTGAATGCTCGCTGAATGTCTTGGCCGTCGGCTCCAGCATCGATGTAGCGGACGGTGAGTTGGTCGATATCGAGGGAGAGTTCTGCTTTCCATGTAAGTTGCTCGATCTGCCAGCAGTGGAGTTCTCGCCGATCTTGCTGGCAGCCGCGGCTTTTTAGCCACTGCTCGATTTCCGGGAGTGGGTGGTTGTACAAAGGAGTGTCAGCGGAAGGAAGAGTCATACGATTTTAGATTTTAGATTTTAGATTTTAGATTGGGGATTTCGGATTGAGGATTTCCGATTTTAGATTGGAGATTTGGGATTTGAGGCTTTAATTGCCACGAATTAAGCCGATCGCGATCGCCAGTAACAAACATCCGATTAAGCTAGCTCCCATGATAAACAGGGCGAACATTTCCCCGGGGGAAAGAGGTCGATCCGTGGGGTCTAGGTAAGCGGAGTTGGAAGTTTTTTTGCCCGATCCCGAAACCGGAGTATTGAAACCGGGCGGCGGCTGAATCACGTTCACGCGAGAATAGCCTATTTTGAGGTCGTAGGCGAGGCGACGTTCTGGGTTGCTGAGGGTGGCGTAGGCGTTGTTGAGCTGCTGAAATTTGGCGGTGGCGACTGCAGGTGGCAGCTCGGTGGTATCGGGATGGTAGAGTTTGCTCAGTTCCCGGTACGATCGCCGAATTTCGATCGGCGATGCGGAAGGATGCAGCCCTAACAAGCTGTAATGAGTGGAGCCCAAGGGGGTTTTTCCGGGTATTTTTTGACTTTTGTTTTTTGCAGTTGCCTCGTTTCCTGCCACCGAAGCCCCTCTCTGCCTATTGTTAATAATATTTGGTTATTTTAGCTGAAATCTGAAGGAAGAGGAATTAACCGCAGAGGGCGCAGAGAACGCAGAGGGAGGAGGGAAGAATTCTAAATTCTCCCGTTCTTCGTCTGTTTCTGCTGTCACGCGGTTTTTTATTCTTTATTGGGGTTGACTTTTTCCGAGGATTGTGAGTTGGCTAGGGCTAGCACTGGGGCGTCGGTGGGTGCTGGTCGATCGATACTGTGTTCGCCCTCAATGGGAATTTGGCAAGAAATCAGTTCTGTGACGATGCGATCGCCCAGAACATCTTCCCAATCCTGCAACTGTTCTCTGGCTTTGATCGGTGTATTGAGAGCCACGTCTACGCCCATTTGCTGAAGGTTGAGGCTGTGGGCTGTCGATCGGCGGTTGACCCACTCGACCAGCCAAACGCTCAATCCGACTGCTGCCATCAAAGGCAAGACAATTCGATAATCGCGGGTTAATTCAAACATCAACAGGATGGCTGTCAGCGGTGCTCTGGCGCTGCCGGCGAGGACGGCGGCCATTCCCACCATTGCGTAGGCGGCAGGACCGGCGACTCGATCGCTCATTGCCGGCAGCATCTCCAAAAAGAGGCCGTAAGCCGAACCCAGGGAAGCTCCCAAAAACATCGCCGGAGCGAAGATGCCGCCGACTAAACCGCTGCCGAGGCTGATTGCGGTCATAGCCAGTTTGACAAACAGCAGCAGCAGCAGCAAAGGCAAGGAAAATTTAACATCTTGAAGCATTGCTTGGACTGTTTCGTAGCCGACACCCAAAATTTGAGGCAATTGCAGGGCGACTAAGCCGACTCCGGCCCCCCCGATGATCGGGTGAAGCGGCCGGGGCAGTCGTCCGAGCCAAGCAAATCCTCGGACTTTTCCTTGAAAACAGCGATCGGCCAATTGAATTGCTTCTGTGTAGGCTAGAGACACTCCGCTCGCTAAAAGTCCCAATCCCATGTACAGAGGCAATTCTAGGGGGCTGCGGACATCGTAGACTGGCAAAGAAAAGGCAGGCTGAGCTCCCAAGCAGATTTGAGCGATGAGCGCGGAAACTACGGCGGAGAGCAAGACTACGCTGACTGACGAAGTAGCGAATGTGCTGCCGAGCACGACTTCTAAGGCAAAGAACACTCCGGCGATGGGAGAGTTAAACCCGGCAGATAAACCTGCTGCTGCTCCCGCGCCGAGGAGCAAGCGCTGCCGTTCTGGGGATAGCTGTAAAACTTGAGCCAGCAGCATTCCGAAGTTGGCGCCGATTTCGACGCTGGGGGCTTCCGGGCCAAGGGAGGCGCCGGTGCCTAGGGAAACTGAGGCTGCCACCATTTTGGTGATGGGTTTGAGGGGGGAGAGTTCTTGCAGGCCGCGGGTGGCTGCAATTAAGGAAGACATATTCGGGCCAAAGTCGCGAAATCGCCACCGCATCAGCCCGATGATGACTCCGCCGAGGGTGGGAATGCAGGCTAACGTCCAAGAGCCTTTCGACGCGATCGCCCCCATGAAGTCTTCCAGCATCAAGCTGTGGATGAAGTGGATTAGGTAGTGAAAGGTGACGACGCCTGCACCCGTAACTCCCCCGATGACTAGGGAGAGGATGAGCAGGAGGGTTTCTGGGCTCGGGTGCAGGCGGGTGAACAGCGGACTTAGTCGGGAGGCTTGGGGAGTTGCTGCGGTTGGCCCGGGTGGCGGCAGATCCACAGGAGGGATGGCTCTCATTTAGCGGTTAATTCTTCGTTGAGAAGTTATATAATATTACAATTTATTTCTTATTTTCATTTTGAGTGATTTTAGGGGAATTGACAACTTAATTAAGGCGTAATTTAGGGTAAATTTTTGGGGCTGGCTGCTGGGGTGGAATGACTGATTCTGAGAAGCGGCGGATTTGGCGTGATTGTATGCTCAGTTACATTCAAACTTAGATATACTCTGGCGATAATGCTAATTAACTATATTTACCGTGGGGGTGGTTAGGCAGATCGGATCAGTTAACTCGCAATATCATATAACTCAGTAAAAAACAACTTTCAAATTAAAGAATTGGCGATTGGAGATTTTACCTTACAACCACAAATCTCAAACCACAAATCTCCAATTTTAAATCCCTTGCTCGCGCATACTATCACATCGGTTGTTGACTGGGCGGGATTCTTGATCGGGGTTTGGCGATCGACATTAGCGGATCGCCGATGGTGGCGACTTTCCAGGGAGGGGATTCTAGCTGGCGTGCTGCGATTAAAAAGGGTGCTCCTCGCTTTAGGCGATCGACCATTAATTTAGGTGGGATAAATGCCGATAAAAAAGGTTCGTTGACGCTGCCAATATATGCGTAAGCACCATTTTCTAGCCACCTCCCGGCAACGGTGTTTTTGTCATCGGGCGCTGCTGCTGACCAACTGTGAATCATGTGGATTGCTGCGGGAAATTGAAGTTTTGGTAGGTCTTCAACTGAAGCGTCGCCGTTGCCGACTTGGAATGATTTTGGATAGCCTTTGGAATTCATTAATATTAAGTCAAATGTCCACGGTTTTGAGGCTAAACTCCGCCACTTTTCCAGGCTCGATTCTGGTTTCTGCACTAATTCAACATTCAAACCTATGGTTTTTAGTCCGCTAGCTGCTTCCTCCATTTCATATTTTCCCCAATTTCCTTCCTTGGGGTAACTATCATAAAGCATGGCTGTTTGGCTGTCTAAAAATATGGCACACATGGCTTGATAGATCGATCGCACCTCGGAACCGTAAATCCAGCCGACAGCCGCCCAGCGTTCGCCGTTGGGGTGTCTTCCCAAACCGTCGGTAACGGCTAGTTGTTCGTCGGGTTTTTCAGGAGATTGATATTTGACTGCTAGTTGGCGTACAATGGTTATTGTGTCGATCGGGTCTGCGAGTTGAGAGTAAAAAAATCCGGTTGCTTCGACGGCTTTTGTAATTCCTGTTTGCAGAGTTTTCCACTGTGTGTTATTGAGGGTATCGTTGGGTTTTCCGAAGTTGCCTTCTAGAAAGACTAAAGGTTGACCGTGAGCGGCTGCTAAGGCAACTGCGGCTGAGCGTGCAGGGTCATTTTCTGATGTGATTACTACTCCTGGGGGTTCCCAGCCGAGTTGCGTCCATTTTGCTTTTAAGGTTGGAGTATCCGTGGCATTCCAGGCTCCTGCTGCGGCGTTCAGCATTAATTGCTGGAGTTTTTGATTTTTTGGCAGTTGCTGTTTGATACTTGGCAAACGGACTATTTCTTCGGGTTGAAAGCGCTGCACAAACATGGGCGCATATTTCTTGTCTTCGATGAGAATAGGCCAGTTTCCTTTGAGATTCCATTTTTGGATTGCTGCTAAGAATGTGGCTTCGTCGGGTACTAAAACAACGCGGTTGACTGTTGGTATGTTGTCGCGAAGGATGCCTGTTCGGAGGCCTGTTTGGATGGGCCAGGGTTCTTTTTTGGCTGAGGCGGGAAGTTGAAAGGGTTTTGTGAGAAAGCTGCACGCCGTTAATTGCTGTGATAAGCATAAAAATAGTGTTAATGCTAGCAGTTTAAGTTGTAGGTTTTTGTTATTATTCATTTTTTTTACCGCAGATTGAAGCAGATTAACGAAGATGCAGAGGGGCTGTGTTAATAGATTCCGGGAATGAGTTTTTTGACTCGCTGCCTGTATTCTGAATAGTCTGGATATTTTGCGGTTAACCAGGCTTCTTCGCGGCTGGCTTTGATGTCGAAAAATATTATTAATATGGCGCTGGCTATTAAGTGGGATATGCTCATTTGAAAAAGTGTCCAGCCGAGAGCGGCTAAAATTAAACCACTGTATAATGGATGCCGCACTATTCTGTAAATTCCTGTTTGGACTAATTTTCCGTTTTCTAGGGGATAGGGTAAAGGTGTGAGATTTTTTCCTAAGTCTATCAATGCTTTGATGATTAAAACTAAAGCGCTTAAGCCGAGAATACTTGCTACAATCCAGGTAAGAGCAAGCAATGGAGTGGATTGAATTTTTAATCCTGGCACTGGATAAACTGGTAAGATTACAAATCCTGTGAGCAATCCTCCTTGAAGCAGGACTAAATATTCGCCGCGGCTGTTATTGCGCCAGCCTTCGCGCGTGAAACCCCAGTATGTTAAAATTTTCATAGTAATAGGAAGAAGGAAGAAGGAAGAGGGAAGAGAGAAGGAGGGAGAAGGAAGAGGGAAGAGGGGAGAAGAAAGTGAACTGTAGGTTGGATAGAGTGAAGTAAAACCCAACCTACAGCGAACAGTCAAAAGTTAAAAATTAACAAATTTATTCTCGCCAAGGACGTGTCATTAATTCTAATTGATTGACTTCATCTTGGCTCAAATTCCAGCCTAATGCGCCTGCATTTTCTTGGGCTTGTTTGGCGGTTTTGGCGCCGGGAATGGGGATGACTCCGTTTTGGCATATCAACCAGTTTAGGGCAACTTGGGCGGGCGTGCGATCGCGCTTTCTGCCCATTTTTCGCAGGGTAGACATGACTAATTCAATTTTTTCGAGGCCGCTTTTGCTGAAGCGGGAGTCCATTTTGCGGGCTCCTGTAGGTGGTTCTTGGGCTGTGTATTTGTCGGTGAGCAATCCTTGGGCTAAGGGGCTGTAAGCTAAAATTGTGACGCCCAATTCGCGGGCTGCACTCACAATTCCTTGTTTTTCTACTTGCCGCGACAGCAAGGAGTAACGGACTTGATTTGTTGCTAGGGGAACGCCTCTGGCTGCTAGTATTTTGTGGGCTTGGCGCATCTGTTCTGCTGAATAGTTGCTGACTCCTACTGCTTGAATTCTGCCTTGTTTTACTTCATCCGCTAAGGCGTTCATCAGGGTTTCTTGACTCAGTAAAAAAGTGAAGGGCCAGTGTACTTGGTAGAGGGCTATTTGTTCTACTTGCAAGCGTTTTAAGCTGGCACTCAAAGCGTCGGAAACTGATTTTCCTGTAATCCGCCAAGGTACGGGGCCGAATTTGGTGGCTATTTGAACGGGCTGGGTGGTTTTTTTGAGAAACTGCCCCAGCAATTCTTCTGACAAGCCGTTACCGTAGACTTCGGCTGTGTCGAAGAAGTTGACTCCGCTTTCTAGGGATGTTTTGAATGCTGCTTCGACTTCGGCGGCGCCGTAGTTGCTGCCGTAGTTCCAAAATAGTTTGTCGCCCCAAGCCCAAGTTCCGACGCACAGGGGAAGGACGGCTGGGCCATTTTGTCCTAGGGTAATGGTTGTCACGGTTGGTAAATCCACAGTTATTGATTCTCTTTATTTTTATATGAATTTATACGAATAATCGCGATCAAGCTTCTAGCCGGGGGAGGAAAGGCGGCGGGTTGCGATATCTCAGTTACTATAAATTCAAATGCTGTGTTTATTTGAATAGTTATGTCGATCGACCGTTTACCAGATTCAAGATTAACAGATTCCGCGACTCCTGCTATCAAGAGAGTTACCCTGCTGACTATGTTCCGATTGGGTTTGTTTCAGATGGGATTGGGCATGATGTCGATTTTGACGCTGGGGGTGCTCAATCGCGTCATGATTAAGGAGTTGGCGATTCCGGCTACTGTGGTGGCTGGTACGCTGGCCATGCACCAGTTTGTGGCGCCGGCTAGGGTGTGGTTCGGGCAAATGTCTGATGCTAGGCCTTTGTTTGGCCATCACCGCACGGGTTATGTGTGGATGGGCGGGGTTTTGTTTGTGATTTCTGCTTTTTTGGCGGTGCAGGTGATGTGGCGCTTGGGTAGCAGTTTGGAGGCTGTGGGGTGGACTACTCCTACTTACGGTTGGGTGGGTTTGTTGGGTTTGATTTTTGCACTTTACGGTATTGCTATTTGTTCGAGTTCGACTCCTTTTGCTGCTTTGTTGGTGGATGTTTCCGATGAGGAGGATCGATCGAAGTTGGTGGGTGTGGTGTGGTCGATGCTGATGGTTGGTATTATTATCGGGGCGATTATTAGCAGCGGTTTGCTGAAGCAAATTGATGGGGATGTGTCGCGGGAAGTATTGCAGGCTTCGATTAACGGTTTGTTTGTGAAGGTGCCGGCGCTTGTTTTGCTGTTGGTGGGGATTGCGACTTTTGGGGTTGAGAAAAAGTATTCGCGGTACGGGGTGCGATCATCCGCAGTGAATCGAGAAGATAAAATTACTCTGGGAAGTGCGCTGCGGATTTTGACTGCTAGCCGCCAAACCGGTTTGTTTTTTACTTTCCTGCTAATTATGACAATTTGCTTGTTTATGCAGGATGCGGTTTTGGAACCTTACGGCGGGGAAATTTTTAAGATGCCGATTTCGGAAACTACTCGGTTGAATGCTATTTATGGTACTGGTACTCTGATCGGTTTGAGCGCAACTGGTTTTTTAATTGTGCCGCGCATTGGCAAGCAAAATACGATTAGGTTGGGCTGTTTGTCGGTGGCTACTTGTTTTGGTTTAATTATTTTATCTGGATTCACAGGAAATCCAATTGTGTTTAAGTCGGCTTTAATGTTGTTTGGTTTTGCTTCGGGAATTACGACGACGGGTGCGCTGAGTTTGATGTTGGATTTGACGGCTGCAGAAACGGCGGGGACTTTTATTGGCGCTTGGGGTTTGTCGCAGGCGATGGCGCGGGGTGTGGCGACGATTAGTGGCGGTGCTATTTTGGATTTGGGCAGAAGTTTGTTTGGGGTGCCGATGTTAGCTTACGGGTTGGTTTTTGCAGTGCCGGCGGTGGGTATGATTCTGGCTGTTTGGCTGTTGGGTAGGGTGGATGTTGGGGAGTTTCAGGATAATGCTAAAAGTGCGATCGCCACTATTCTTGAAAATGAATTAGACTAAGGTTTGTAGTGAGAACTTTAGTCCTCATTTTCTGGTTAATCAAGGGCTTCTGTCCTTAATACAAAAAAACTGCAAATGAAAGATTTTTGGGATTCTATTTTAAGTTTTTCTCAGACTACTGTCAAGACAGTCGGCCAGCAGTTTTTGAAAGATTTTGGTTCTGCACAAGCAGATGAGAAGGATGATGGGAGTTTGGTTACGCAGTCTGATAATTGGGCGGATGCGGAGATTAGAAGTGCGATCGCATCTACTTTTCCCAGTCACGGAATTTTGAGCGAGGAAGGAGAACACGTTTTCCCAGATACGGAATGGTGTTGGGTTGTCGATCCTCTGGATGCTACGACTAATTTTGCTCGGGGAGTTCCGATTTGGGGGATTTCTTTGGGTTTATTGTATCGCGGAACTCCGGTTTTTGGCTGCGTGCATTTGCCGCCGGTGAATCAATCTTTTCACGGTTTTTATGCAGGGGATTTGGCGGGCGACAATGTATTGGCAAATATGCCTCAAGGTGCGTTTTTGAACAATCGGCCGATTTGTCCCACGGCTGATAAAATGAGCGGAAATCATATTTTTAATTTGTGTTCCCGGAGTGTGGGAATCGGGCCTCATCTTCCGAGTAAAATTCGGATGTTGGGTATGGCTAGTTACAATTTTTTGACTGTGGCTTCGGGTGTGGCTATGGGAGGGGTGGAAGCGACTCCGAAAATTTGGGATATTGCGGGGAGTTGGGTAATTGTGAAGGCTGCTGGTGCGGTTTGGCTACCGCTGGAATCCCAGGCGATTTTTCCGCTGGAAGTGGGGAAGAATTACGGCAGGATTTGTTATCCAACTTTGGTGATGAATCGGCAGGAGTTGGTGTCGGTATTTTTGCCGTTTGTGGAGGCTTGGAAGAAGAGAAAAATGGGGTAATTTAGGTGAAGCGAAGCTATCCCGTAGGAAATCGAACAATTATTAAATAAAACGGCAGGGCAGGCGTGACGGAGGAGTCTCCCACGCCTGCCCTGCTGTTTGGAAGAAATATACCGACCGATGACCGATGGTTCAAGTATGCCTACTCTTGTCTATTTCTGCCAATCTGCGATCGGGTGGTTTTGTTTTACGTCGATCGGGTGATGCGGTACTGCTACAATTTGTGGTAAGTTTTCCCTACCTATTATCTCTCGGAAATAAAATTATACCCGTTTTCAAGTAGAGGCACAAGGGTAAATAGATTTACTGCGGTGTTGGAAAAGTAGATGAGCGGTATATTGGCTATGTCGAAGAGTTAGCCTCTGGGAAAATACAAGAATAAACCTGGGAAGAAACTCAGAAAATTATGCGGTTGGCGATCGCACTTGATCCAGCCAGCAAGATAACAGATACTAGGATTAGGGACACAACATTGCTGTGTCCCTACTGCAAAATGAATTTATTGCTTCAGGCGATTAATTTCGACAGCACATTAGACAACTTAGCACCGAGATTCTCAACAGAGTCCTGCTGTTTGGGATCTTTCATCGTACCGTCAGCATTAAATGCTTCAAAAGCTTGGGGAATTGCTTTCTGATCCGGGAGTACCAATACGTTAATATTCCCCAGGATTGATCGCAAATGAACCAATCCCCGCAAACCCCCAATTCCACCTGGCGAAGCACTCATAATTACTGCTACTTTGCCAGTAAATGCCACCAATCCCGGTTCACCCGGTGCTGGGCGCGATACCCAATCGATCGCATTTTTCAACACAGGCGTAATTGAACTGTTATACTCAGGGGAAGCTATCAAAAACCCGTCATGCGCTACCATCAATTCCTTCAAATGGCGGGCATTTTCTGGCATTCCCTCTTTTGCTTCCAAATCTTCGTCAAATAGTGGCATCGGCAAATCGCGCAAATCTACATAAGTAACTTCTGCACCCGCCGCAGTAGCACCAGCAGCCGCCACTTTTACCAGCAGTTTGTTATAGGATGCTTCGCGGGTACTCCCGGCAAATGCAAGTATTTTTGGTCTGTTTGTCATTGATTTTTTCCTGATTATTGCTTCCGCGTATAATTGTACTATTTCGAGTGATTCCAAACAAAGTCAGCAATGGGTCTATCTGCCGACAAAACAGGATTGTCACTGGAATTGAGTAAAACCGATCGCATTTTTACATTCCCGACTCCCAAACGCCTCTCGACGCGACTGGGAATGCCGTAACCGTAAATAATGTGTCCTTTACCCGCCAACACCACAACTTGATAGTCGGGGTTTGCTTTGAAAAATTCAGCTATTTTTTCCGCCATAGTTTCGTCCCACAAAACTTGGGCTTGCAAGAATCTTTCAAAACCCCTACTATTTCCCTGTTCAGCCTTTTGGTGTTGCTGGTAAACTTCTAGCAGCAGTTGCCGATATTCGGCGTTGTCGGTGCGAATTTCGGATATTGGCGGAATGTGCTTTTTTTCCTCGGCTGTGAGGCTTTCTAAACCTTGACTGGCAACTTTTCTCGTTACTTCGGATGGTGTATTTAAGGCGAGGACGGGTAGTTGATTTTCTTTGGCAAACCGCAAAATGGGGGCGTAAGATTCCCAGGGAAAACGCCATCTGCGATCGTACTCTGTTTGCTCGACTAATTGCTCTTCAGTCAGTTTACCTGCTAAGTAGTTGTCGATCGCGCTTTGAAAGGGACGCTGAAACATTTCCATCGCGATCGCAATTTTCCGATTTTGGCGCTGCATTTCTCGGATAATCGCCAGTTGAGCTTGATGGTCTTCCGCGCTATCGTGGGTTTCTCCCAGATACACGACTTTTGCCTTTACCAACTGTTGCAGAATCTCTTGGTTCGTGTAAGTTTGCGGAGGTTGAGGGTTTGCCGTCGTTTGCGCTGTCACTGCACTGCTGCACAGCAGGAAGATGCCGATCGATAAGGCGCACAGTTTGATGAGTTTGGTTGTTTTCATACAAATATTATGCCGTTTCTCGCAGCAGCAAGCACAGCCGAACTCTACTATTTTAGCTGAGCAGCTAGAAAGCTCAATGCTTAATTTAAGTTCATAATTATCCACCCTTACTTCTAAAAATGTAAAGTTTAGTTGCAGGTACTTGCGCTTCTAGAAGAAGGTGCTAAATTAATAATATGAAGCGAACAAAAAGCTTCTCTGACAGATACAACCTCTAGATACCACAGCGAAGTTCACAATAGAATCTAAGGAGTAAAAACGCTGTTTAATCTCACATCTGTCTCATCAAAAACCAATAGCAGCACCCACCAACAAAGCTGACACTTCCTCAACTAATTAGAGGGGAGCAATGCAACTGAATCTGAGGATTATTGCAACTCCACATCGAAGTTGAAAAAAGAGGAAATCACTCGGTACATATGGCTGGGTGCTGTTGTTGTTAAAAGAGATTTTCGGTTTGTGATGTTTTTTTCAGTAGAGGCAGAGCTTCTAGATAGGCGTTACCGGGCAGAGCCGGGTAACGACCCTAAAAGGAGAAAAACTAGAAAATTACTGGAAAATTGTCTCGTCTTCCTTTCGCCACGCGGGATCGACGATACAAATAAATATTAGCGGCTCTGTGCCACAGTTGTAAATAAACTGCTTGGCGCTGGGGGGAATGTAAACTGCATCTCCGGCTTCCACGAATTGATTTTCGTCGTCGATGTGCATCTCCCCAACGCCGCTGAGGATGTAATAAACTTCAGAAGTTGTCAGGGAGTGCAGCACAGAAGTTTGTCCCGGTGGCAAAGTGGCGTGGGCTAAACTGTAACGCAAATCTACAGCTTGTTTGTCTGGATGCAGTAATTCTCGCAGTTGAGTACCGTCGCCAGCAATAAACTCGTCGCAGGCATTTAGCTTTTGGACTAGCATTCTTTCCACACTCCTGAAAATCTCTTTACCACAACTTAAGTTTAATTGAAGGAGCGAGAGATGTTAAGAAATATGTAAAGCGGCGGCCGGATTTTTTAACCGTAAATTCCCGAATGCCCTCGATAATCAGGACAGTCGATCGCATCTTCAGATAAAGCTATAGTAGGCTGAACGGGACACTTGAGGTGGTAGTCGCGGGTGAAAAATACGCAGTTAGCACAAGGGATTTGGTGCATCCGCTGAGCTCGACGCAGCGAGTCGGTGACAGTACGCCCGACACTCAAACACAGCAAAAAAACTAAACCCCAGGCGGACACAAAACACAGCGGGACTAAAATAGGCTGTATTGCCTTCAGCAGAAAGTAAAGCATAGCAAGAAAATTTAGCGGTATAAGCCACACATACATTACAGTAGTGGAATTGCCGATCGATCGACCAAAAAGTTTAGAATCCTTTACAGCTCGATCGAGAAACCGGGCAATTATGGCATGATAAGGAACAGTCCTTAAATAAAATTAGAGGAAATCAGTTATGACTCTGCGATTAGGCGATACAGTTCCCAACTTTACCCAAGCTTCCTCGGAAGGAGAAATCAATTTCTACGACTGGGCCGGCGATAGCTGGGTCGTGTTGTTTTCTCACCCGAAAGACTATACTCCAGTTTGCACCACAGAACTCGGTGCAGTGGCCCGTCTAAAGTCTGAATTTGAAAAGCGGGGCGTCAAAACCATTGCCCTCAGCGTCGATGATGTGGATTCTCACATGGGCTGGATTAAAGATATTGAGGAAACTCAAAATGTCACCCTCAATTATCCGATTTTAGCAGATGGCGATCGTAAAGTCTCCGACATTTACGACATGATCCATCCCAACTCGCTGAACAACTTAACAATCCGCACAGTTTTTGTGATTGACCCGCAAAAGAAATTGCGTTTGAGCATTACTTATCCGGCGAGCACAGGTCGGAATTTTAATGAAATTTTGCGAGTAATTGATTCCTTGCAACTTACGGACAACTACAGCGTTGCGACTCCGGTTGATTGGAAAGACGGCGACGATTGCGTAATCGTACCTTCGATTACCGACCCGAAAGAGTTGGAAGAGAAATTTCCTAAAGGTTATACGCCGATTAAGCCTTATTTGCGGATGACTCCTCAGCCGAATAAATAGGTTTAACATTCCTAGACGCAGAACCTAATTTTGTAAGGTGTGTACTGCACACCTTACCTCTATAATTCGCCAGTTCAACCAGCTTGTAGTTAGGGCTTGAGTCCTTAATCCTGATTTTTTAGGACTTTAGTCCTCACTACAAACAAAGAAATTGTGCAATCTTGTGTAAACACTTTAGATTTGAGGAAAGGCTAAATGCTGTCATCAACAATTGTGTTGCGAATACCGCCCAAATTGCAAATGACAGACGACGAGTTTTTCGAGTTCTGTCAAATCAATAGTGAGTTACGCATTGAACGCAACAAATCGGGAGAATTGCTAATTATGCCTCCTACTGGTGGAACAACAGGAAATCGCAGCGGTAGCGTCTTTGGAGAGTTGTATATTTGGGCTCGCCAAGATGGAACCGGTATTTGTTTTGACTCCAGTACGGGCTTTAAGCTTGCAATGGGTGACAAGTCTCCAGATGCCTCGTGGATTAAATTGGAACGGTGGAATGCTTTATCTCAAGAACAGCAAGATAAATTCGCACCTATTTGCCCCGATTTTGTAGTAGAGCTCAGGTCTGCTTCTGACAATCTCAAGCCATTGCAAGAAAAAATGCAAGAATATATGAGAGAACCAGGAGTGCAGTTAGGCTGGTTAATTGACCGCAAAAATCGCAGAGTTTATATTTACCGTCCTGGTTTGCCAGAGGAATGTTTGGAAAATCCCGCGACAGTCAGCGGCGACTCCGTTTTGCCGGGATTCATACTCAATATGAGCAAAATTTGGTAGAACTGCTAGCAATAAATATCAACTTATTGTAAAAATTAATCATAGGATACACACACGCCAAAAATATGGATATTAAAAACGGCTTTGTAGGCACAATCGGCAACACACCACTAATTCGCTTAAACAGCTTCAGCGATGAAACTGGTTGCGAAATTCTCGGCAAAGCAGAGTTTCTAAATCCCGGCGGTTCCGTTAAAGATAGGGCCGCTTTATACATCATCAAAGACGCAGAAGAAAAAGGCTTGCTCAAACCGGGCGGCACTGTTGTTGAAGGCACTGCCGGCAATACAGGCATCGGTTTGGCCCACATTTGCAACGCTAAAGGTTACAAATGTTTGATCGTGATTCCCGATAACCAATCTCAAGAAAAAATCGATGCTTTGAAAACCTTGGGCGCTGAAGTTCGGACTGTTCCCGCTGTTCCTTACAAAGACCCGAATAATTATGTCAAATTGTCGGGAAGATTGGCTTCGGAAATGGAGAATGCAGTCTGGGCAAATCAGTTTGACAATTTAGCCAACCGCCGAGCTCATTACGAGACAACTGGCCCGGAAATTTGGGAACAAACAAACGGGAAAATTGATGTTTGGGTAACAGCTACTGGTACAGGCGGCACTTTTGCTGGCGTAGGAATGTTTTTGAAAGAAAAAAATCCTGCTGTTAGAATTGTCTTGGCAGACCCGATGGGCAGCGGGCTTTACAGTTATTTCAAAACTGGGGAAATTAAGACCGAAGGCAGTTCGATTACTGAGGGAATTGGCACCACCCGCGTCACTGCAAATATGGAGAATGCCCCGGTAGACGACGCTATTCAAATTGACGATACTGAAGCTGTCCGGGTGATTTACCAACTGCTGAGGAAAGAAGGGCTGTTTATGGGCGGTTCTGTGGGGATTAATGTAGGGGCGGCCGTGGCTTTAGCGAAGCAAATGGGGCCTGGACATACGATTGTTACGGTACTCTGCGACGGCGGGGCTCGGTATCAGTCGCGTTTGTTCGATCGACAATGGTTGGCTTCCAAAGGTTTGTCACCAGATTAACCGTAGGGTGCGCTGCGGCGCACCTTAAAATCTGGGTATATAAAATCTGGGCGTATATGCGCGCACCTATTCCCATGATAAAAAAATAGCATATATGCAGCAGAATGTCAAGTAAAAAATATGAAAATTATCCAATCTTCTAGGCAAGTTCTTGTTTGCCAAAACCGCACTTGTCGCAAGCAAAATTCAGCAAAGGTACTGGCAGCTTTTCAGAAATTGTCGCCCTCAGAAGTTGAAGTTGTTGCTAGCAGTTGTTTGGGACAGTGCGGCAACGGGCCGATGGTGTTGGTGCTGCCAGAAGAGGTTTGGTACAATACCGTTTGCCCTGAAGAAGTTGCGGCAATAACTGAGCAACATTTGCGGGGAGGAAAGCCGGTGGAGAGGATGCTTTACCGCAAGTTTCACCGACTTTCTAATTAGTCGATCGCCCCCCTTTAAAATTCTTCGGCAAACAACCGGCGGAGAATCTCGGTGACTTCGGCGGCGACTCTGGCGTCTTGTTCGATCGCCAAGCGATCGACACTGCTGGAACCGCCTACAGCTTTTTCTGCCCGCAAACTCATGGCTAAAGTTCTGACTTTTGCCGGCTTTCCCGCCGCTTTGGGCCGCTCGTCAACAAACCGCACTAAAGCCACATAAACTGTTTCGAGGGTTCCCCGGATCGAGCTCAGTCCGTAACCCAATTTTGAGATAATTACTGGAGAAGTGATCAGGCCCTCCATCCCCAAAGTTTTAATTGCTACGTCCACATATCGAGCGCTGTCGTGTCCCATTGCTCTGACAATGCTTTCTAAGCTGTTCCACTGAGATGCTTTCATGCGCGATCGCTGTTCGATGTGGAAGTGCCATCCTAACATGGAAATTAGCCTGGTCAAGTCATAAGCAGATACGGAATTTTTTTGTTTGGTGCTGTTTAATGCGGCACTTAGCAGCACTTGTTTTTTGGTGAGATCGAATATTTTGGGGTTGGTGAGATAAGGATTTTCGCCGTAATCGCCGCGAAAAATTAGGTCATTATTGCCAGTAGCGCTTTTCAGCCATTGCTCTAGTCCTATGCGAGTATCGAAGCGTTTGAACATCGCAGCTAAGGAGTTTGAACTTCCTATATTTGAGGCATAGCTAATCATGTCTTTTGCTACATCGTAAAAGTAAAAATCGTGTCTTAGCCCGTTGCCATCTCTAACAACGCAGTTGTCAATGTCGCAGTCGGGATATTTGCTATTTATTTGACTGACGATATTAAGGAGTGCGATAATTTTAGTGGCACTCCACTGCTCAGCATTGGTAAGTGCGTTTTTTCCCAGCCACTGCGCCTGAAGTTTGCCGTCTACAAAAGTACCAATGCAAACGCAGGCTTCCTTAATTTCTGCATGCAAAAAATTTAAACCTTGAGAGTTAATTTGAGGTAGTTCTCCCACGCTGGGAAACGGGGTAAGTTTAAGGGGATTATTGGGACCAGGAATAGAGCTAATTACTTTTAAGCCGTCGGGTTTCTGTTTGAGATAATCGGGATAGTTTTTAATGTGTTGTTGGTAAGGGGATTTTTCAATGCCCCTGTCTAAAAAAGCTAGTTTGTTTATGTTAGCTTTGGCATCTATTTCCATTTGGAGGTAGTTTTTGAAGATGCGCGCTCGGTCTTTTGCGAGTTCGAGGGAGGTGAGGTTCATAATAATTGTTGGCAGCTTGTTACCAATAAGTAAATCACTATACTAGGATTTACGCAAACAAACCGGGTTTCTCTGTAAAATTTTGGGTTAAGGAACGAAAAATTTATGAAGAAATCGGGCTTCAGACAGTAACTGCGTCCCGGAGTATATATCTGATTTCTGGCCCTACGATCGAGCTTTTTTACCGCGTACTTGAATACGTTTGTCGGTTTTTTGTTTCTTAATCCAACAGACAAATTTCTGGAGTTCTGGGTCATTTTTGAGCTTTTCCAGGGTGTTGAGCTCTTGGGCGAGGTGTTTGTTGTCAAATAGAGAGTGAATCTGGCGGTGACAGGCTGAGCAAATGTCGATTGTCTGGCTTGGATCTTCGTTTTTCCGCTTGGTGTTTTGTTTGGGGATGAGGTGATGGGCGGTTAATGCTTCCATTTGTCGATCGCACAATTCGCACTGCATAATTTTCTCAATGCTGCTGGATAGGAGAATTGCTACTTTTAGTTTAGCGCGATCGGCTGTGAGAGGGTGAATGAAAGGCGATCGCACTCTCCAAACAATAAAAAACCCCCCAATGGGGGGCCATACAAATCTCTTGTGGCAGAGGTCGAAAAGCCTCTGAGATCACAAAATATACAGTAACAGAAACAAAACAATCCAAATCACATCGACAAAGTGCCAGTAAATCTCAGTCGCTTCGATGCCAAAGTGGTGCTCGCTAGAATAATGGCCTTGCGCGCGCGATCGCCACACCACCGCCACCATAAACAGCACTCCCAAGGTAACGTGCAAGCCGTGAAAAGCAGTCAAAACGTAAAAACAACTGGCATACAAATTAGTCGTCAAGCCAAACTCTAAATGAGCGTATTCGTAAACCTGACCGAACAAGAAAACTGCGCCCATAGCAATAGTTACGAGCAACCAATTCCGCATTCCGGCGGCATCATTCTTTTTAATTGCAGTATCCGCATTGTGAATCACAAAACTGCTAGCAATCAGAATTACCGTATTGATTCCCGGCAGCAATAACTCGCGCTCCGGCGTACCTTCAGGAGGCCACACGGGGGCCATCGCCCGATAAATCAAATAGGCGGCAAACATACCGAAAAATATCATGCCTTCAGCGCACAGGAACACAATTACCCCTAACATTCGGTGGTCGGGATGCTCGACACCGTGTGCTTCTACTTCGCCCTCGTGGTGGTAATTTAGGGCTGTTTTTGCCGGATCGATCGCTGGAATTTGCATAAGAAATTGGTAATGAAGAAGTCAGTTGTCAGTTGTCAGTTGTCAGTTGTCAGTTGGCAGTTGGCAGTTGGCATTAGTCATCAGTCATTAGTTAACAGTCAACAGTCAACAGTCAACAATGCCCAATGACTAATGACTGATGACTAATAACTATTCGCCATCTTGACTTTCATCAGCCGGAGAATCAACATTTACCTCTGATTCAGGAGCGACCAAAGTTGCAGTACCGCCAAAGAAAGTTGAAGCTTGAGCCTCCGCAATAGGGATACCTGTTTTCTGGGTATTGCGGGTGGCATTTTCCCTCAGCTTGAGCCTGAGACGTTCCCCTGTATTCTGAATTTTTTCCATGCCGTAATCGTAAGGCCCCGTTGCCAATACCGGCACTCCTTCAAAATTTTCGATGGGGGGCGGCGAAGTCGTCATCCATTCCAAACTCAAAGCTTGCCAAGGATTGTCACCTGCTTTCGGGCCGTACCTCCAGCTCCAAATCACATTAATGATAAACGGGATTGTAGACACTGCCAGCATATAAGCACCGACAGTACAAATGACATTAATTGTGGTAAATTTCGGGTCGTACATTGCCACCCGCCGAGGCATTCCTTGCATCCCCAAAGCGTGCATGGGCAAGAAAGTTACAGTAAAGCCAACATAGGTTAAAACAAAGTGAACTCTACCCCAAAATTCATTAATCATCCGCCCCGTCATTTTGGGGAACCAGTGGTAAAAAGCAGCGTAAATGCCAAACACTGAGCCGCCAAACAGCACGTAGTGTAGGTGAGCTACGACAAAATAAGTGTCGTGAACGTGAATGTCGAAAGGTACGGAAGCCACCATGATCCCGGTGATGCCGCCGAGCACAAATGTTGAGATAAAACCCATCCCAAATAGCATCGCGCTGACAAGCCGGAGTTTGCCTCCCCAAATAGTTGCCAACCAGCTAAATATTTTAATCCCAGTTGGTACGGCGATGATCATAGTAGTGATCATAAAAAACATCCGCAGCCAGCCGGGAGTGCCGCTGGTAAACATATGGTGCGCCCACACGATCAAGCCCAAAAAGCTGATCGCGAGACTCGAATATGCGATCGCCAAATAACCAAAAATTGGCTTGCGCGAATGCACCGGCAAAACTTCTGAAATCACCCCGAAAAAGGGCATAATCATAATGTAAACTGCCGGGTGGGAATAAAACCAGAATAAATGCTGGTAGACGATGGGATCGCCGTTGCCGGTCGGGTTAAAAAATGCCGTCCCAGCTAACAAGTCAAACGACAGCAAAATCAAAGCTGCGGCTAAGACTGGAGTCGCAATCAAAGTCAGCGCTGAAGTCGCAATCATCGCCCAGCAAAACAAAGGCATTTCATTGAGACTCATGCTAGGAACGCGCATGGTAAAGATGGTAACGGCAAAATTCACCGCCCCCAAAATCGAAGAAGTTCCGAGAATCAAAACGCTGAGAATCCAAATTTCTTCCCCCGCTTGAGCAGTAACTAAGCTCAAAGGCGGATAGGAAGTCCAACCAGCCTGTGGAGCTCCCACCAAAAAACTGCTCAACAGCAACACCCCGCCTACGGGAATTAGCCAAAAGGCAAGGGCATTCAGCCTGGGAAATGCCATGTCTTTTGCCCCAATCATTAAGGGGATCAAAAAGTTAGCAAATCCGGCTCCGGCGGGTACAATCCACAGGAAGATCATCACCGTCGCGTGAACAGTAAATAAACTGTTGTAGAGTTCGGGGGTGACAAAATCGGCGTCGGGGGTGGCGAGTTCTGTTCGCACCAAAGTTGCCATCACGCCGCCGATTAGATAGAAAATAAATGTTGTTACCAGGTATTGAATACCGATGACTTTGTGATCGGTATTAAAAGTGAAGTAGTCGCGCCAATGTCTATCAGCGGGCGCTGTTCCGCGAGCCTCAGTGTTTGCACTTTCTTGGAACTGTGCTTGTGTCATAGTTATTAGTCATTAGTTATTAGTCCTTAGTTATTAGCTGAGGATCAAAGACCCAGTAGCCAGAACTAATGACTATTTTTAGTGATGAGTTGGGTGAAGTTGTTCTAGGGCTTCGGAATTAATTTTTATTTCCCTGACGTAGGGAGCCAAAAATTCTCCGTCTGACAATTCCCCTGGATTGACTGCAACTGCTTGCTCTAAGTTTTGACTGCTAGCAACTTGCTGGCTTTGCAGCCAAGTGTCGAATTCTTCTGGCGTGTGAACGACTGCTAGAGCTTTCATCGCTCCGTGATAAGCGCCGCACAATTCCGCACAAACAACCCGGTATTCGCCGGTTTTAGTTGGTGTAAATCTCAGTTCGCTCGGCCGGCCAGGAATTGCATCTTGTTTGAGGCGAAATTCCGGCAGCCAAAATGCGTGCAGCACGTCTTGAGCTGAGATATTTAGCTGTACGTCGCGGTTGACTGGCATATGCAGTTCGCCAGAACTAACGCCGCTTTCTGGATAGCTAAAAATCCAGGCGTACTGCAAACCTGTGACATTTACAACTAAGTCTGCTGGTTTGTCTTCATTTTCTGGGGAAGCGCCTACGCCTAAAGCAACAAGTTTTTGAGATGGAATTTGAGGGGCGTTTTGGGGTGTATCTGAGAGTGTGGCTGCGATCGCACTTCCGCGCATTTTAGAGTGCGCTTGCATGGTGCCGTGGTCGTGATTGCCCATCGGATCGAGGCCTCCCATTGAGTTGTAAATCTCAAAACTGTAGACTCCGATTCCTAAAATAATCACCGCCGGCACGGCTGTCCAAAGAATTTCTAAGGGAAAGTTGTCATGCCAAGGCGGCCCGTCTGTGTTGTCTCCTTGACGGCGGCGATATCTAATTGCAGCATAGATCAGCACTCCCTGAACCATGATAAATAATCCAGTGGAAATGGTCATCATTGTATTGAAGAGTGCGTCGATCTCGGATGCTTCATCAGAGGCGGCGATCGGTAGTAAACCGTGATTCTGCCCGTACCAGAGACTGATCAGAGTCACTACGATGCCGGCGAGCATGGTGAGGATGGAACTTGGAATGTTCACGCTGGTACTTCTTAATAGCGACACTTCTTCGCTTGTAAAATGAAGGAAGCGCCTCTGGGTTATCAATTTTTAATTGTAAATGGTATTTTTAGTAAAATGTCCATCTTAAGGGTTACTTAAGGCTTAGTATGTTTGACCGATCGCCCGCGCGACTCAAAAGTACGTCTTTTGTACCTTGACAAAACTGATTAAAAATGGTAAATAATCGCTCTGTTTGGCTGCTAAATTTGAGAGGGTTTCTCAAAGACCATCAAATGCTGCTGAGGTAACATATCTTTTGTCTCTTTCCATACTAAACCGACGGCTGCCATTTCTTTTTTAACCTGCTTCTGCGTCATTTTGTGCAAACCTTTAATGGCAATCAGCGGGTTTTCGCCGCGATACTCGATCGATACCGTGCGGCCTCCCGGTTTGAGTGCTTTCACAATTCCTTGCATCATTTCTCTGGGATATGCAAATTCGTGATAAGCATCGACCATCACAACTAAATCTACGCTATTTTCCGGTAAATTCGGATTGTCGATACTGCCCAAAACTGGCTCAACGTTAGCAATATTTTTTTCTTGTTTATTCAATTTAATAAAATTAATCATTTCCGGCTGCACGTCAACTGCCAAAACCTTTCCTTCTGGAACTAAGGGAGCGATGCGAAAGCTAAAATATCCCGTTCCCGCTCCAATGTCGGCGACAATATCAGTTGGTTTTAAATCGAGATTGTTGACTAATCGAGCTGATTTTTCCTCCATGCCGCGAGACGGTCTTTCCAGCCAACCAGCACCTTGATATCCCATGACTTGAGCAATTTCTCGACCCATGTAAAATTTGCCGATTCCGTCGGGATTGTGGACTGTTCGCTGCTGATAAATTGGGTCGCCATCGGCGGTTTTACTTACGGCTGCACAGGCATTGAGCGGCAATATGCAAATTATTGCTAAGATAATTGCTGCTAGATGTTTGAGGAATTGTCGGTTTTTCACGATCGTCCTAATTGTATGTTTAATTTTGTCATTACCAGGCTCTGCGCGGTAATGCAGAACCAGAGGAACAGCCGAGCGAATATCGAGAATAGTTTAAGATTTAGCTGACAGCGGATTCTAACAATTTAATTGTACCAGAGTCAGCGTCGATTTCGACTTCTTGACCGATCGGCAAAGTGAACTGTTCCCGGATGTGTCCCACCATTGAACCGTACCACGCGGGAATCTTCAAAGGGCGAATGTGGTCGGACAAGACTTGAGGTAAGGTTAGGGACTCTTGGGGTTTTTCAGCTTCGCACTTGGTACACTGTCCGAAAATAAAACCTGATATTTTATCGAGAATGCCGGCTAATTTGAGTTGCGTCAACATTCTATCGATGCGATAAACTTCTTCGCCAACTTCCTCGACAAACAAAATACTGTTTTCCCACTGCGGTAAATATGCAGAACCAACCATTGCTGCGATTACTGATAAATTGCCGCCGATTAGTTTTCCCCTAGCTGGGCCGCGCCCGATTGTTTGAACTTGCACGCTTTTGGAGTTTTGCATCGTCACAGAACCTCCGTCAAACAAAACTTTTTTGACGTAATCCACTGTAAAGGGACTCCAAGTTGACGCACCTAAAGGGCCGTGAAAAGTAACTCTATTAGTTTTAGCATAAATCGCCAATAACAGCGCCGTAATATCGCTAAATCCCATAATAATTTTGGGGTTGTTGCCGATAATATTGTAATCCAGGAGCGGCAATATCCGAGCACAGCCCCAGCCGCCCATCCCGGTAAAAATAGCTCGCACCGAGTCATCGGCAAAGGCTGCGTTGACATCGGCGGCGCGATCGGCATCCTTGCCCGCTAAATAGCCGTAGCGGTCGTAAAAATGCTCTCCCAATTTAACTTTTAAACCCAGCTTTTCCATAACTTTAAAAAAATCCTCGATTTCTTTTTTGTAGTTGAAAGCGGCAGGATTGATTAAAGCTACAGTATCGCCAACTTGCAGGCGGCGCGGCTTAACGATCGCACTTTTGGGAGATAAATTGGTTTGGGCGAGCCTCTTCGAGGGGTTCGCTAACGGCGCAAGCTGAGTACCAATAGCAGTCAGCCCAAAAGTTGTCAGCAGAGCACGGCGGCGGAGAGTCATAGGTGTTATACCCTTGTTCGATTCAGTGAGGTACAGATTGAGATTTTAGATTTTAGATTTTAGATTTTAGATTGGGGGATTGAGCAATTGTTAATTCATTGATGAATGGCTCACGCGAGAACGGTTATAAATGATTTTTGCTATAATTGTATAAGAAAAATTCTGTCATATCAGTTTAAAATTGCCAGTTTCCAATGAAAATAGACACTAAAATCTCACCTAAAAAATCCTGGGCTCAAGCTTTAGCTCGTCCGGCTGCGGAATTTCCCCTGACTCAGTTATCCGTTAAAAGCGGTAAAATTCCCGCAGGATTGCGCGGCACTCTCTACCGTAACGGGCCCGCACGTTTGCAACGCGGTGGCATGGATGCGGGACACTGGTTTGATGGCGATGGTGCAATTTTGGCTGTACATTTTACCGATGCGGGTGCTGCGGCTGTTTATCGCTACGTGAAGACAGCGGGATATCAAGCTGAGGAAAAAGCTGATAAATTTCTCTACAGTAATTATGGCATGACAGCACCGGTGCCTCTGTGGTTGCGGTGGACTAAATCTGTTAAAAATGCTGCCAATACTTCTGTTTTAGCTTTGCCGGATCGCCTTTTAGCTTTGTGGGAAGGCGGCTGGCCTCACAGCCTCGATTTGCAAACCCTGGAAACTCGCGGAACGGACGATTTAGGAAGTTTAGAGAGTGGATCTTCTTATTCCGCTCACTGCAAGCGCGACCCGATTACTGGCAATATTTTTAACTTTGGAACTACACCGGGTGCCAGTACAAAGTTGAATCTGTATAAAAGCGATCCTACAGGCAAAATTGTGCAACAAGCAACTGTTGCTTTAGATGGAATTCCCATGATCCACGATTTTGTTTTGGCTGGAAAGTATCTAATATTTTTTGTGCCGCCAGTACGAGTAAGATTTTTGCCAGTGTTAGCTGGAATTAGCAGTTACAGCGACTCTTTGGAATGGAAACCCGAGTTGGGGACCCAGATATTAGTTTTTGACTCTGAAACTCTGTCTTTAGTTAGTCGAGGCCAAACCGATTCTTGGTTTCAGTGGCATTTTGCTAACGGTTTTGTCAAGGAAGATGGTTCGGTTGCCGTTGATTTTGTGCGCTTCGCTGACTTTCAAACTAATCAGCGGCTGAAAGAAGTAGCGGCGGGTGAAACTCGCACCGATGCGGAGGGTTCCCTGTGGCGGGTGCATCTCAATCCTCAAACTGGCAAAGTGACAGCAGCCGAAGAATTGCTGGATCAACCTTGCGAATTTCCGATGGTACCTGCTTCAGAAATAGGGCAAGACTCACGATATATTTATCTGGCAATGTATCGGCCTGACGTTGATATTGTACCGGAACGTTATGGCGCGATCGCCCGTTTGGACACGCAAAGCCGCAATCTCACAATTGCGGACTTGGGCGAAAATCGCTATCCCACAGAGCCCATCTACGTTCCAGATATTTCGTCGGAGAAAGGTTGGATAGTAACAGTTATTTATGACGGCAATTCTGACAGCAGCGAAGTCTGGATATTTGACAGCGACGGACTTTCCCGCGAACCTGTTTGCAAGCTAGAATTGCCCGGTGTCATACCTTTGGGCTTTCACGGCACTTGGAAATCGGCAGTCTGAGAAAATTGTAAAGAAGTGTTGCGGAAGATTTATTAAAAATTGTTGCCGCTTCTCTGTCAAGTTGTTAAGGTGTGTGTAGATAGGAAATTCTCATATCTAGGAGGTGTGGAATTGATAATCTGCATTGCTCAATTATCCTGTGCCAATTCGCACCAATCCCCGGCGATTGTAAGTCGCGGTGGCACAGGATATCGTCTGCCTCTGCGGACTCAAAAAAGGGGTAATTAAGCCTCGAACCATGACCAATTCGGGGTGAATATTCCCGGCGAATAAATTCGCGGCTATACAGGCAAAGTCCGCCTCCGCGAACTGAATAAAAAGCGGTAATAAAGCCCGCTTGGCCCTGATTTCCGACTAGGTTTGCCCATCTCAGGTTTGTCTGCTTGCATGAGGTTACATGACCAGATATTTGACTGATTCCTGGCGAACCCAAAGTTTAGTTCAACTCACGCGCACGTTAGCGATTCAACAGTTTTGGGCTTTGAGTTAACCCCACGAATAAATTAGGCTTTTCGGAACAAGATAGCCTTTTCAACAATTATGAATTATGAGTTGTTATCGCCAAAAAATTCAACTCATAACTAATAATTCACAACTCACAACTCATAACTCCGTGTCGCGGTGAGAATCAACCAAAAGGTTTAATCTATGCAACTTCAAGGAAAAACAGCTCTTGTTACAGGAGCTTCGCGCGGAATTGGGCGATCGATCGCCCTGGAATTAGCGAGACAAGGAGTCAAACGTTTGTTGATTGTGGCGCGCAACCGCAGGCAATTAATTGAACTGGCAGAGGAAATCGATCTTTTTGGCACAGAAGTAGTGCCGTTAGCTTTGGATTTAACTCAGTCAGTAGCGGTGAATATTGCGATCGCCCAAGCTTGGCGAGATTGCGGCCCGATTCACCTGCTAGTCAACTGTGCAGGCGTCGCCCACCAAGCATCTTTCTTGCGTTCCCCGCTGCCGTTAATCGAGGAAGAAATCGCCTTAAACTTGCTCGGAACTTACACAATTACCCGCTTGATTGCGAGGCGAATGGCAACTCAAAAAGAGGGAACAATCGTCAATGTTTCGAGCTTAATGGGAAAAATTGCCGCGCCCACAATGGCAACTTATTCTGCTACCAAATTTGCCATTTTGGGATTCACCCAAGCTTTACGCAGCGAGTTAACTCAGTACAATGTTCGAGTCACAGCTTTGCTGCCATCTCTAACAGATACCGACATGGTGCGAGACTTGGAACAATTCCGGTGGGTAGTACCCACAACTCCGGAAAAAGTTGCCCTAGCACTTGTCGCGGGATTGCAGAAAGATGCACCAGAAATATTGGTAGGATGGCAAAGTCATCTAGCAGTTTGGTGTCACCGAATTGCGCCTTGGTTGCTGGATTTTGTGTTGCGGATGGCGACTCCCGAACTTCGCGATAAATCGCGGGGCCGCAAATTGCGCGAGGCTTGAGCTAGCTGGCGATAAACCCTTTTCTGGGCGGGCTCTTCGGCCATTGGTGTCAACTTAAGCTGTCCGCCCGCCCACCCGTTAGTCCGCCAGGGGTTTCAACCCCTGTCGGACTGTCGGACTGTCGGACTACCGATTTAACGTTGTTAACTTGACACCAATGGGCATTGCCGTGTCCCTACAAGGGCTATGTACTTACTTACCAGCAAAAGTGGTGTATAGCGGTTCTCAAGTAAATGAAGTACGTAGTTGGGCTTTAGCCCTCTTCTTTAGTCGTTATATAAGTTGTCAGTCATACCTCATCTACCTGAGAAGAGCTATATATCATTTCCACTCCCCTTGCAAGGTAAAAGCCGCCCTATTATTGGGCGATTTCCATTTTTCCTGCTGCATCATTTCCATCTGTGCCGCCCTCAAAGCTGCCGCCGGCGCTAACTTTTGTTGCTGCATTTTTCGATAAAACTTTTGCATTAACACAGCAGTTCCTTCATCATCCACACTCCACAAACTCACCGCCACCCGCTGCGCCCCCGCATACATAAAACCCCTTGTTAATCCCACCATTCCTTCGCCTTTAACATTCTGTCCCATTCCCGATTGACAAGCACTTAAAACCACTAAATGTGCGGCCAGTTTTAAGTTAAAAATATCCGTGAGGCGCAAAAAACCATTGACAAGATTACCTTTGTCATCTACCATCGACATCAGAATTCCTGACAGTTCTGGATTTTTGCTGTTGGCAAGGCCGTGGGTGGCGAAATGAACGATTTGATAATTAGCTAAACTGCCGTCGGTGGCAGTAGTGCGATTGGCATCAAAATCAATCTTTTGACTGCTAGAAGCTGAGGGAAATAAGCTGAATATTGTTTGGGCTTCTTGGCGGGTAAATGCGAGGCGTTCGGGCGGCCATCCCCGATTAGAAGCGCGAAGCGCTCGATTTAAACCGAGGTTGTTTGCTTCTAATTTTTCTGTTGTTGCTGGGGTGATTTTTCCTTTAATTCTTTCATCATCGGGACTAAAAACCGGATCGGCTAAAATTGCTAAGGTTTGGCCCGGCGGTTTTCTGTCTCCGTAATTTTGCCTGAGAATGGCGAGAGTTGAGGCGGAAGGCAGGGTAATAATTTCATGTTCGACAATTAAGGGAACATTGGTATTTTGTCTAGGGGTTTGGGGAATAGTTAAAGCCGGAAAAGGGGTATAGTGCAGCACGCCGTCGGGAACAATTAATAATCGTTTATTGCCTAATTGGGCGGAGGCCGGCTGTAAAATTAATTGACTCAAATTGGCACTTGCTTCGGCAACTTGTTGGGGAATATCTCTGTGGATTGGGCTAGTTACTGCGTCTCGGAAATTGCGGGCGGCTGTTTCAATATCTGCGCGTTTTGGCAATTCATAGCTAGTTAGTCCTGTTGATGTCACAACCCACAAATAACTGCGGTTTTTGCCAAGGGAATACTGCAATAAAAGGGTGTTGTCATCCAGAACTTGTTTTTGAATTTCTGGTAGCGTTAAAGGTTGGGGCTGGGTGATGGCAGCGTAGCGGGGGCTGGTGGTACGAATCCGGCTTTGAATTTGCTGATACTGTTGCAAAAGTGCAAGGCGCCCCGAGTCGATTTCAGCGATTTTAGTTTGATTGGGGTTGGGGCTGCTGATTGTTTCAATGCGCTGCTTTTCAATGGCATCGAGTTGCTGTTGTACGCTCTTTTCTTGTTGCAGTAAATCGGGGTCAATGCCTTCGCGAATGTTGGCGTTACTTTCAAAGAGGAGTTCGAGGAGACTGCGGGCTCTCGAACGTTCACTGGCTTCTAAGGCTTTGGTATCATAACCGGATTTAGGATTAGTTTTGTGCAGTTGCATTAACAAATCGATGTAGAATTCGTAGTAGCCCTGCACTGTGGCAAAGTATGAGCTGCGGAGTTCTGGGCTGGCTATTTTGGTGCGGAGGTTTTCGATGATTTTGATAGAGGATTCAATGTCGTTGAGGGCTTCGGTAAGATTGTTTTGGTCGCGTTTGACATAAGCTATGTTGTAAAGGGTGTTCGCTTCCCCGCCACGATCGCCTACTGCCCGTCTCAGGGGAAGCGACTGGCTGTAATACTCTAGCGCTTTCTGTTTTTCTCCCAAATCAGAGTAGACTAAGCCGATGCGGGTGAGGGTGGCAGCTTCCCCGCCACGATTGCCGAGGTCCCGACTCAGCGGAAGCGATTGGCTGTAATACTCTAGCGCTTTCTGTTTTTCTCCCAAATCTGAGTAGACACCGCCGATGTTGTGGAGGGTGGCAGCTTCCCCGCCACGATCGCTTACTGCCCGTCTCAGGGCAAGCGACTGGCTGTAATACTCTAGCGCTTTCTGTTTTTCTCCCAAATCAGAGTAGACTAAGCCGATGCGGGTGAGGG
>NZ_JAUBQX010000049.1:0-7234 GCF_036701505.1 Microcoleus sp. Pol11C2 | reverse complement strand
TGGTAGCTTCCCCGCCACGATTGCTTACTGCCCGACTCAGGGGAAGCGACTGGCTGTAATACTCTAGCGCTTTCTGTTTTTCTCCCAATTCATCGTAGACACCGCCGATGTTGTTGAGGGTGTTTGCTTCCCCGCCACGATTGCCTACTGCCCGACTCAGGGGAAGCGACTGGCTGTAATACTCTAGCGCTTTCTGTTTTTCTCCCAAATCAGAGTAGACTAAGCCGATGTTGTTGAGGGTGCCAGCTTCCCCGCGGCGCTCGCCTACTGCCCGAAATAGGGGAAGCGACTGGCTGTAATACTCTAGCGCTTTCTGTTTTTCTCCCAAATCAGAGTAGACTAAGCCGATATTGGTGAGGGTGATAGCTTCCCCACGGCGATCGCCAGTTGCCCGACTCAGGGGAAGCGACTGGCTGTAATACTCTAGCGCTTTCTGTTTTTCTCCCAAATCTGAGTAGACTAAGCCGATGTTGGTGAGGGTGGTAGCTTCCCCACGGCGATCGCCGGTTGCCCGAAATATAGGAAGCGACTGGCTGTAATACTCTAGCGCTTTCTGTTTTTCTCCCAATTGTGAGTAGACTAAGCCGATGTTGTTGAGGGTGTTCGCTTCCCCACTGCGATCGCCGATTGCCCGAAATAGGGGAAGCGACTGGCTGTAATACTCTAGTGCTTTCTGTTGTTCTCCCAAATCTGAGTAGACACTGCCGATGTTGTTGAGGGTGTTCGCTTCCCCACTGCGATCGGCGATTGCCCGTCTCAGGGCAAGCGACTGGCTGTAATACTCTAGCGCTTTCTGTTTTTCTCCCAAATCTGAGTAGACACCGCCGATGTTGTTGAGGGTGGTAGCTTCCCCGCCACGATCGGCGGTTGCCCGTCTCAGGGGAAGCGACTGGCTGTAATACTCTAGCGCTTTCTGTTTTTCTCCCAATTCTGAGTAGACTAAGCCGATGTTGTTGAGGGCGCGAGCTTCAAGAGTGCGCTCACCCGCTTCTCGATACAGCTTTAATGCTTGTTCAAATTTGACGATCGCACTTCTTTTTGCTTGGGCCGTTCCTTGCTGGTAGAGTTCCAATCCTTCGTTTAATGCTTTTTCAGCAGCGTCGCTACTGTTAGTTTGTGCTGTTTGTACGACCTTACCAACGGGCACGACTGCTACCACTGGCTGACTTAGCTGAACCGAAAGCGCGATCGACATACCAGCCAAAAACCATTGAGTGCGATCGAACATAACCACCCTTTTTGTATTTTTGTCAATTTTAATCACTAGCCGGCTTAGTGTAAAGGTCGGAAGAAGTGATCTTATGTTCGCTATATCATTTCCACTCGCCCTGAAGGGTAAAAGCCGCCCAATAATAGGGAGATTTCCATTTTTCCTGCTGCATCATTTCCATCTGCGCCGCCCTCAAAGCTGCCGCCGTCGCTAACTTTTGTTCCTGCATTTTTTGATAAAACTTTTGCATTAACACAGCAGTTCCTTCATCATCCACACTCCACAAACTCACCGCCACCCGCTGCGCCCCCGCATACATAAAACCCCTCGTTAATCCCACCATTCCTTCGCCTTTAACATTCTGTCCCATTCCCGTCTGACAAGCACTTAAAACCACTAAATTTGCCGCTAATTTCAAGTTGAAAATATCCGTGAGGCGCAAGAAGCCATTGACAACATTCCCATTTTCATCTACCGTAGACATCACAATTCCTGACAGTTCGGGATTTTTGTTGTTGGCCATGCCGTGGGTGGCGAAGTGAATGATTTGATAATTGACTAAATTTCCATCGGTAGCAGTAGTGCGACTGGCATCAAAATCAAATATTTGACGGGTAGAAGTTGAGGGGAATAAGCTGGATATTGTTTGGGCTTCTTGGCGGGTAAATGCGAGGCGTTCGGGTGGCCATTGCCGATTAGAAGCACGAAGCGATTGATTTAAACCGAGGTTGTTTGCTTCTAATTTTTCTGTTGTTGCTTGGGTAAGTTGTCCTTTAACTCTTTCATCGTCTGGACTGAAAACAGGGTCTGCTAAAATTGCTAAAGTTTGGCCAGGCGGTTTTCTGTCTCCGTAATTTTGCCGTAAAATGGCGAGAGTTGAGGCAGAAGGCAGAGTGATAATTTCATGTTCGACAATTAAGGGAACATTAGTATTTTGTCCCCGGGTTTGGGGAAGAGTTAAAGCTTGAAAAGGGGTATAGTGGAGCACGCCGTCGGGAACAATTAATAAGCGTTTGTTTCCTAATTGGGCTGCTGCGGGTTGTAAAATTATTTGACCCAGATTGGCACTGGCTTCGGCAACTTGTTGGGGAATATCTCTGTGGATTGGGCTAGTTATTGCGTCTCGAAACTTCCCGGCTGCTGTTTCAATATCTGCGCGTTTTGGCAATTCATAGCTGGTGAGTTCCTTTTGGCTAACCACCCATAAATAACTGCGGTTTGTGCCGAGGGAATACTGCAATAAAATAGTGTTTTCATCGAGAATCTGTTTCTGAATTTCTGTCAGTGTTAAAGGTTGGGGTTGGGTGAGGGCAGCGTAGCGGGGGCTGGCGGTACGAATCTTTGTTTGGAGTTGCTGATATTGTTCCAAAAGTGCGAGACCCTGAGAGTCGATTTCAGCGATTTTAGTTGCGTTGGGATTGGGGCTGCTGATTGTTTCAATGCGCTGCTTTTCAATGGCATTGAGTTGCTGTTGCAAGCTCTTTTCTTGTTGCAGTAAATCGGGGGAAATGCCTTCGCGAATGTTGGCGTTACTTTCAAAGAGGAGTTCGAGGAGGCTGCGGGCCCTCGAACGTTCGCTGGCTTCTAAGGCTTTGGTATCATAACCGGATTTAGGATGAGTTTTATGCAGTTGCATTAACAAATCGATGTAGAATTCGTAGTAGTCCTGGACTGTCGCAAAATATGAGGTGCGGAGTTCAGGACTGGCTATTAGGGTGCGGAGGTTTTCGATGATTTTGAGAGAGGATTCAATGTCGGTGAGGGCTTCGGTAAGATTGTTTTGATCGCGCTTGACAGAAGCCATGCCGAAAAGGTTGACAGCTTCTATTCCGGGGTGGCTGACAGCCCTACTCAGGAGCAGGGATTGGCTAAAATACTGTAGCGCTTTTTGTTTCTCTTCCGACTTTAAGTAAACTAAGCCAATGTTTTTGAGGATGGTAGCTTCCCTGCTGCGATCGCCAATTTCCCGACTCAGGCGAAGGGATTGATTGTAATACTCTAAAGCCTTTTGTTTGTCTCCCGAATCGTCGTAGATTCTGCCAATGTTGTTGAAGGTGAGAGATCCCCCGCTGCGATCGCCGATTTCCCGACTTAGATGAAGGGATTGATGGTAATATTCCAAAGCTTTCTTTTGCTCTCCCAAATCTGAGTAGACAGCCCCGATGCTGTTGAGGATATTAGCTTGCGTCGATCGATCGCCGGAAGCCTGACTTAGGGGAAGGGATTGGTTGTAATATTCTAAAGCTTTCTGTTTCTCTCCCAAATCTGAGTAGACACTGCCGATGTTGCTGAGGGTGACAGCTTCCCCGCTACGATCGCCGACTACGCGACTTAGGGGAAGGGATTGGTTGTAATAGTCTAAAGCTTTTTGTGACTCTCCCAAAGCTAAGCAGACAGCGCCGATGTTGTTGAGGGTGGTAGCTTCAAGCGAGCGAGCGCCAATTTCCCGACTCAAGGGAAGGGATCGGTTGTAATATTCTAAAGCTTTTTGTGGTTCTCCCAAATCCGAGTAAACTTTGCCGATGTTGTTGAGAGTGATAGCTTCCCCGGGGCGATCGCCCAAGGCGCGAGTGGGGGGAAGGGATTGGTTGTAATATTCTAAAGCTGTCTGTTTTTCTCCCAAATCCGAGTAGACTTTGCCGATGTTGCTGAGGGTAATAGCTTCCCCGCTGCGATCGCCGACGGCTCTCCCCAGCGGCAGGGATTTGTTGAAATACTGTAGCGCTTTTTGTGGCTCTCCCAATTTTGAGTAAACTAAGCCGATGTTGCTGAGGGTAATAGCTGCTTGCGAGCGATCGCCGACTGCTTGACTCAGGGGAAGCGACTGGTTCAAATACTGTAGCGCTTTCTGTTGCTCTCCCAATTCTGAGTAAACTAAACCGATGCTGTTAAGGGTGACAGCTTCTTTCTCGCGATCGCCGGCCGATCGATACAGTTTTAATGCTTCTTCATATTTGGCGATCGAACCTCTTAAGGCTTCCGCTGTTCCTTGTTCGTAGAGTTTCTCTGCTTCTTCATATACTTTTTGGGCAGCCTCGCTACTGTTAGTTTGTGCTGTTTGTACGGCGTTGCCAACGAGCACGGCTGCTGCCACTGGCTGGCTTAGCTGAAGCGAAAGCGCGATCGACATTCCAGCCAAAAACCATTGAGTGCGATCGAACATAGCCACCCCTTTTGTATTTTTGTCAATCTTAATCACTAGCCCGCTTAGTGTAAAGGCAGGAAGAAGTGATATTATGTCCGCTCTATCATTTCCACTCACCTTGCAAGGTAAAAGCCGCCCAATAATAGGGAGATTTCCATTTTTCCTCCTGCATCATTTCCATCTGCGCCGCCCTCAAAGCTGCCGTCGGCGCTAACTTTTGTTGCTGCATTTTTTGATAAAACTTTTGCATTAACACAGCAGTTCCTTCATCATCCACACTCCACAAACTTACCGCCACCCGCTGCGCCCCCGCATACATAAAACCCCTCGTTAATCCCACCATTCCTTCGCCTTTAACATTCTGTCCCATTCCCGATTGGCAAGCACTTAAAACCACTAAATTTGCCGCTAGTTTCAAGTTAAAAATATCCGTGAGGCGCAAGAAACCATTGACAAGATTGCCCTTGTCATCTACGATAGACATCACAATTCCTGACAGTTCAGGATTTTTGCTGTTGGCCATGCCGTGGGTGGCGAAGTGAATGATTTGATAATTGACTAAATTTCCATCGGTAGCAGTAGTGCGACTGGCATCAAAATCAAGTATTTGACGGGTAGAAGCTGAGGGGAATAAGCTGGATATTGTTTGAGCTTCTTTGCGGGTAAATGGTAGGCGTTCGGGTGGCCATTGCCGATTAGAAGCCCGAAGCGAGCGATTTAAACCGAGGTTATTTGCTTCTAATTTTTCTGTTGTTGCTTGGGTGATTTTTCCTTTAACTCTTTCATCGTCGGGGCTGAAAACAGGGTCTGCTAAAATTGCTAAAGTTTGGCTTGGTGGTTTTCTATCTCCGTAATTTTGCCGTAAAATGGCGAGACTTGAGGCAGAAGGCAGGGTAATAATTTCATGTGAGGCAATTAAGGGAACATTGGTATTTTGTCCGGTGGTTTGGGGAATAGTTAACGCGGGAAAAGGGGTATAGTGCAGCACGCCGTCGGGAACAATTAATAAGCGTTTGTTTCCTAATTGGGCGGAGGCGGGCTGTAAAATTAATTGACCCAGATTGGCACTCGCTTCGGCAACTTGTTGGGGAATATCTCTTTGGAGTGGGCTAGTTGCTGCGTCTCGGAAATTGCGGGCTGCTGTTTCAATGTCTGCGCGTTTTGGCAATTCATAGCTAGTTAGTCCTGTTGATGTCACAACCCACAAATAACTGCGATATTTGCCGAGGGAATACTGCAATAAAATGGTGTTGTCATCGAGAATCTGTTTCTGAATTTCTGGCAGCGTTAAAGGTTGGGGTTGGGTGAGCGCAGCGTAGCGGGGGCTGGCGGTACGAATCTGGGCTTGAATTTGCTGATATTGTTCCAAAAGTGCGAGGCGCTGTTTGTCGATTTCATCGATTTTAGTTGCGTTGGCATTGGGGGTACTGATTGTTTCGATGCGCTGCTTTTCTATAGCATCGAGTTGCTGTTGCAGGCTCTTTTCTTGTTGCAGTAACTCGGGGGAAATGCCTTCGCGAATGTTGGCGTTACTTTCTTGAAGGAGTTCGAGGAGGCTGCGGGCCCTCGAACGTTCGCTGACTTCTAAGGCTTTGCTATCGTAACCGGATTTAGGATTAGTTTTATGCAGTTGCATTAACAAATCGATGTAGAATTCGTAGTAGTGCTGGACTGTGGCAAAGTATGAGCTGCGGAGTTCAGGGCTAGCAATTTTAGTGCGGAGGTTTTCGATTATTTTGATAGAGGATTCAATGTCGTTGAGGGCTTCAGCAAGATTGTTTTGGTCGCGTTTGGCATAAGCTATGTTGTAAAGGTTGGTAGCTTCCCCGCTGCGATTGCCTATTGCCCGTCTCAGGGGAAGCGACTGGCTGTAATACTCTAGCGCTTTCTGTTTTTCTCCCAATTCTGAGTAGACTAAGCCGATGTTGTTGAGGGTGCTAGCTTCCCCGCTGCGATCGCCTACTGCCCGACTCAGGGGAAGCGATTGGCTGTAATACTCTAGCGCTTTCTGTTTTTCTCCCAAATCAGAGTAGACAGTGCCGATACTGGTGAGGGTGACGGCTTCGCCGCGGCGATCGCCTACTGCCCGAAACAGGGAAAGCGACTGGCTGTAATACTCTAGCGCTTTCTGTTTTTCTCCCAATTCTAAGTAAATACCGCCGATGTTGGTGAGGGTGAGAGCTTCCCCGCTACGATCGCGTGTTGCTCGACTCAGGGGAAGCGACTGGCTGTAATACTCTAGCGCCTTCTGTTTTTCTCCCAATTGTGAATAGGCTAAGCCGATGTTGTTGAGGGTGAAAGCTTCCCCGCTACGATCGCCTGTTGCTCGACTCAGTGGAAGCGACTGGCTGTAATACTCTAGCGCTTTCTGTTTTTCTCCCAATTGTGAGTAGACTAAGCCGATGTTGTTGAGGGTGCTAGCTTCCTGTGTGCGATCGCCGGTTGCCCGACTCAGGGAAAGCGACTGGCTGTAATACTCTAGCGCTTTCTGTTTTTCTCCCAAATCATCGTAGACACCACCGATGTTGTTGAGGGTTGTAGCTTCCCCGCTGCGATTGCCTACTGCCCGTCTTAGGGGAAGCGATTGGCTGTAATACTCTAGCGCTTTCTGTTTTTCTCCCAATTCTGAGTAGACACCGCCCATGTTATTGAGGGTTGTAGCTTCCCCGTGGCGATGACCCATTGCCCGAAAAAAGAGAAGCGACTGATTGTAATAATCTAGCGCTTTCTGTTTTTCTCCCAATTGTGAGTACACTAAGCCGATGCCAAGGAGGATGCCAGCTTCCGTCCGGCGATCGCCGATTGCCCGACTCAGGGGAAGCGACTGGCTGTAATACTCTAGCGCTTTCTGTTTTTCTCCCAATTCTGAGTAGACACCG
>NZ_JAUBQX010000048.1:0-46357 GCF_036701505.1 Microcoleus sp. Pol11C2 | reverse complement strand
TATTCATTTTTTTTGTCATAATCAAGTATTGCATATAATTGTACCGTACTCATGATAATGATTTAGGATTGCTATATATATCGAGGACGTTGGAGTGTTGAAACTCTATTTTAAGTCGTAACTAAGAACTTTGAGGGCGAAATTCAAACCTTGGGTTATCCGAAAGCTGCTTTATTTTCTTTTTGCCTCGAAGAAAGTTTCTTACAATATTTTAGCTGTTGTCCGAAGAACTCTCGGCAGTGTACATGGTGTCGGTAAAATTCAGTCGAGTCTTTCAGAATTATACTTGGTTGATGAAATTCAAGGCACTTATCGAGGAATGACTATAGCCTGTGAACCTGATAATTGGTCATTTATCCAGGCTTGGTCTCTATCTCAATTAGCTGATTTTTTGTTGGATTTTGCTGCCCGAGTGAATTTGAAGTATTTCCTGAAGCAGCCACGCTCCCCCAAAAAGAAGAAACCCCCTTTGATTGTGAACTCACGTCATCGTCATCTTTCTACAGCAAGGCTTTTAGACCAGGCTCGGCAGTCACCTTGACAGGGCTAGTTTGCGATCGCTTATTCAGCAAACCCTAAATAAGGATTTGTCAAGGGATCGACAGATGCGATGCTCAAGCTCGCTCCTTCACCAGAATTGCTGCATAGTATGGGTTGTGCGGGACGGGAACGAGTTCGGCAGCATTTTGATTGGGAACGGAAAGTCGATCGAATACTTGAAATTTATCAACAAACGATCGACGATTGCCCGAAGCATTAGGTAGCCGACCATTAAAGCATAAAGCAGCAGTTTTCAACCTGAAAGCTGCTGCTTGGGGGTGCTAAAAAAGTATGTGGCGGCCCAAAGACCCCCCTCTACATCCTAGCGATCAAAAAACGGGTTAACCCGTTTGTGTGGTTAACCCGCGAGCTTGGAAACCTGCAGTTCAATTAGTTTTGCACTACCAGCTTAACGTTGGCATTTTGCAAACCGCGCTGCTTGACTGCGGCCAAGGTCTTGTTAACGGCGTACTTCTGGTTGATGGAGTTGATTAACTCAGTTTGATTGTGTTTTTTGGCGACGCCCCAGAGGTCGGCAATCAGGTCAAAGGAACCATCGCTATTGCGAGACCAACCTAGGTCATATTCGCCTTCGAGAATCGCCACGATGTCGGAGCGAACGCGCTGACCGTTATAGCCACGAACATCAGCTTCTGACTTGACTGAAATGCCCAAGTCGCGCAGAGAAGCTTTCAGGATTTCGGCATCGGTGATTTTGGTACGCAGTGTGCTAAAGTGAGACATTGGATTTCCTCCTAATAAAACTGAGAGAGAAACAACAACGGTCTGGATTTAACGGTGCCGCTGGGCGGCTCTTGAATCGAACTGCTAGCTGTTGCTAGCCTTTGCTCCTGTTTGGACCAGGAGAAAGCTTTTAGAATTCCATTCGCTGGTATTCAGCGACGGAAGACGCAGCGGGCCGTGCACGCTGTCTAGCCCAATCTCGAAGGGCGGTGACCTGTTCGGTCATTGTTTTAGACAGTGGCATTGTAGATTTAATGGCCGCGATGATGTCTAGCTGCGTAAACTCTCGATCTTGAGCGAAGGCTTCGTACATTGCGGCTACTAGCGCTTGCTCAATCTCTGCACCTGAAAAGCCCTCGGAAACATTGGAAAGTTGCTCTAAATCGAAGCGAGTAATTTCCCGACGCCGCTTTGACAGGTGAATCTTAAATATATCTTGGCGTTCTTCTTTTGTAGGCAGATCAACAAAGAAGAGTTCGTCGAATCGGCCTTTCCTCAAGAATTCTCCCGGCAACCGCTCGATTCGGTTGGCTGTTGCCATTACGAAGACTGGGGAAGTCTTTTCTTGCATCCAAGTGAGGAAGGAACCGAAAATCCGGCTGGAGGTGCCTCCGTCTGAGTCGGCGGAACCAGTGCCCCCTGCAAAGGCTTTGTCTAGCTCGTCGATGAACAGGAGGGCTGGAGAGATGGATTCTGCGGTTTTGAGCGCATTGCGGAGGTTGGCTTCCGATCGACCCACCATCGAGCCGTCGTAGACTCTACCCATATCTAGCCTCAGCAGGGGCAGTCCCCAGAGGCGGGAGGTGGTCTTGGCAATCAGCGATTTTCCGCATCCCGGTACCCCGAGAATTAACATCCCTTTTGGTTGGGGCAGACCGTATTCTCTCGCCCTTTCTGTAAAGGCGTTGGAACGCTGTCTCAGCCACCGCTTCAGCTCTTCTAAACCGCCGACTGCATCCAGGGTTTCGTCTTCTTCAATGAACTCTAGAATGCCGTTGCGCCGAATTAATTGCTTTTTCTCCGAAAGAACTATGTCTACTTCTTCTTCTGTGAGGCGCCCCGTCGAAACTTGGGCTTTGCGATAAACTTTTTCAGCTTCGTCCTTGGTCAATCCCAAGGCTGCTTTTAAAAGTTTTTCTCGCGCTTCTGTGGTAATGCGTCGCGATTTCGTTTGCTCCAACTGACCAGACAATACTTGGTTTAGTTCCTTCATGTCTGGCAACGCGAAGTCTAATACCACTACTTCCTTTTCTAGCTCGATCGGAATTTGCTGCAAAGGAGACATCAGTATAATTGTCTTTTGCGTTCCTTTGAAGTTGGCGATCGCATCGCGCAACCACCTCGTTACCGGAGGAGAATCTATAAAAGGATGCAAATCTTTGAAAATGTAGATGCTAGCGTTAGTGTTGGGTTCTCGCTGCCTGATCACCCATTCAATTGCTGCCTCTGGCGAGACGGTGTTGTGCTGGGTGGTGGTGCGGGGTTGACCATACTCCACAATGCCGTGAGTTACAGTCCAGATAAATACTCGTCGCTGTGGTTTTGCTTGAGCTATTGTCGAAATTGCTTGCTCACACCGCTCTTCCTCGGATGTCACGAGGTAGATCAGAGGATATTGAGCTTGGATTAGAATACTGATCTCTTCTTGCATAGTCCTCGACCCACTAGAGACGGTGCTATCTTTGCTGAATCTCAATGCTGCCCTTCGCCCTATTACTGAAAATTTCAGTTTTAGCTTTTTGGGGAAGCAAGGCATTCTTAGCAGGGAACCAATTCTTCCTCTCCCGGTTTGGCCGTGCTCGCGCCGACGCCCGACACCTGCTTTACTGGAAGATCCTGTTCAGCCAATACGCTCGGCTGACTTGTTACGGATGCCAGTTCTCCATCTCGCATTACTACTGAACTCGTGCATTCTGGACAGTTGTATACCCGATGGGTTTGTCCGTAGGAGGCTTCTACTTCGTCAACCAGTTCGGGATTTCCTAGGTAGAAGACAATTGCCCTTTCTGCAATTGATGACATCGGTTCAGTTTCGACTGCGGCTCGGATTTTGAGCTGGCGATGCAGTTCTGGTGGAAGATACAATGTAACTTTTTGCTTTTCTTGCATATGACAGTGAATTGACTTACCCGGGTATGTATATCAGATTAGCCGCTTAATTCTTTGCTGTCAAGCCTCTATGCTGCTTTAGCGTCATCTTGTAATATTTCGTTACATTAGAGGTAACTCTGGGGCTGTTAACAACGAAAAAGCTGGGTGTGTAGCTGATGAGGCCGATGTGCAGCGGCAGGCAGGGGTAGCGTCAAGGACGATCGACCAACTATAGATATGAACAATAGATATATAGGAGTAGGGCCAACAAATCCTTTGAGCCACCATCTGGGGTAAGGTGCGCCATCAGCACTCAGCCCGCTCATGAGGTTACTAACTTTGGGCGTTTTGATTTTGAAACCAAACTCCCCCAAACAGTTTTTATAGCTTTAAGTGTGCAAAATCCGAACGTGAAATAACCGTTTTCGGGTTTTTATCGGGCTCAGATTTAACACACCTTGACAGCGCTAGCGCTCAGCACCCTATGGTTAGACTTTTTGGATGACATTGTGTAAGCTGTTACGCAATTAATTTTTTTGCCCCCATGCTCGCAACAAGGACTCTAGGCTGCTAAATATTAAAATTAGATGGGTGTCAGCTTATCTTTAATAGGGCAGTGCTGGGTAATATATACTTGGATGCGGACCTGCTAACCTGAAATTTTTAATTTTAGATATCAAAGAACTGACTGATGGATTTAGACCAACAGATTCAAGCATTGATCGAAAAAGCTCCGCCCGACGGTTCTACGCCACAAATCTTAAAGGCGATCGCCCCGGCACTGGTGTTAATTGCCCAACAGCTACAGCACCTCGAATACTCGATCCTGCAAGCGGTAGACCAAAGTTGGGCGATCGTGGTTTTGAGCAATCTCAAGCAACCGGGACGGGAGAAGAGGGTGATTTATGCTTGGAATAGTATTAAAGATGCGTCGCAGGCTGCGGCTGCTGGGGGCGATCGCCTCAGACCGGTGCTTTTGCCTGTCACTCACATTTTATTTCAGATGATAGCTCTTGAAGGTCTTGACAGCATTGTTTTTTTTGAAAGTCCCGGGAATCAGGAAGTCGGGACGGAAATTCCTCGCGAGCAAGTACAGAGTTTAATTAACGTTTACTTGCAACAGTATCGATCGGCTCCACCGCCGGATATTGCCTAAACAACTCAATTTTCTATTAATTGGTAACAGGGCATTAGGAATGGGGAATTACCCATTACCAATTCCCTATTACCAATAAAATGTAACTTTTTAACCTCTAATAAAGTCTACTCAAAACGTATTCAGCCAAATCAATCAAAGCTTGACGGGACTCTGAATGAGGCAGCGCAGCTAAGTATTCGACGGCTTTCTGTGCGTGATTTGTGGCTAGTTCTCGCGATCGCTCTATGCCTTTAGAATCTTCTACCAGTGCCAGGGCCTGCTCTATATCTCCTTCTTGGGCAAATTCGCGTTCTATGAGAACTTCCAAGTAAGGTTTTTCTTCTAGGGCAAATAGTGCTGGTGCTGTCAGATTACCGCTTCTGAGATCCGAGCCTGCAGGTTTCCCCAAAGTTTCCGTTGAAGCGGTGAAATCTAATATATCATCTACTATTTGGAATGCCAAACCAATGTTGCGACCGTAGTTGTACAAATCGTCTGCTATTTCCGCTGAAACTTCGCTCAAACAGCCCGCTGCTTTGGAACTGTTGGCAATTAAAGACGCTGTTTTGTAATAACTTTTTTCGAGGTACGCTTCGATCGACAAGCTGGTGTCAAATCCATTGAGTCCCTGTTGAATTTCCCCCTCAGCTAAATCCATAATCACTTCTGAAAGCAGTTTGACTACTGGCAGGTTGTCTAGATTTGCCAAATGCCAGGAAGATTGAGCAAACAGAAAATCTCCCGCCAATACTGCCACTCGGTTGTTAAACCGACTGTGAACCGTCGGCACTCCCCGCCGCAGATCCGACTCGTCCACCACGTCGTCGTGTACGAGACTAGCTGTATGGATCATTTCCGTGATTTCAGCGAGCCGGCGGTGTTTTTCCGTGATTTCCCGATCGGGCATAGTCGCCTTGGCCATCAACAGAACAATTGCGGGTCTCACTCGTTTTCCCTTTGTGCCGAATAAGTATTCTGCAGCCGCGTACAAGATGGGATGACGGGCACCCACTAACTGTTTTAAGTTTTCTGTCAACAGTCGCAGGTCTTCTTCAACCGAGGAAAATAGGAGAGTGCTAGAGATCATGGATACGCCGACTCAAGCCGTAAATTAACAAAATTTTACATATCATATCTTTATTTTAAGGTAATTCTCTGCAATAGAAAAGAAAAATCTATGCGATCGGCAGTTATTTGTCATCTGCCAGCCGATGGGAGTCACCCGCCTGCCAGGGGCGAGTCGCCTGCTGTCAGAGGGGTTGCCCCTATTGTATCGAATTGTTAAGGACACTGCCAAAAAATCTCTAAATCCCAGAAACCCTGTGTTATTATGGGTATTAAGGATTTAAACAATTCTATACATTAAGTACAGCCAGACTGGCAGGTAGCTTTTAGGTGCCTGTAAAAGTTTCGTAGAGCCAGCCTTGCTAGTCGATCGCAGCCAAAATTTCTGGGACAGATTTTTAGTTCCTCGCGGCTAAAAGTTTTCAGAAGTTAAGAGTAGCGCATCTTATGTGCACGGTAGCTCAAAGCAGCTAAAGTGGATGGTTTTAGGCTGTTTAAGCATCTGTAAAGCAGTAAATCATTATTGATGACCGGGAACGCCTAAATGTTCCCGTAGGCTTGATATGAAAAAACAGCCTTCAGAACCAAGGCATGGTCTTGCGTGCTGACTTAATGTAGTAGGTCTTGAACTTGTCCTGCTCCTCCTCGTCCTTGACTTTTGGTTCTAACTATGATTTATCGTGATATTCCTCTAATTATTCCCATTCTGGCCGCCGGCTATGTAATGACTATTTATGTAGTGCTGATGTTGGCCGAACGCAGCGCTAAAATCACTCGATTGGGCGAGTAGTGCATTGCTGGGCAGCCGAAGTAGGCAGCAGCGCTCTCGCTTCACCCTTGAGAACTCGGAATACTCAATAATAACCCTGCCTTGAATGCTTGCGCGCAAAGGCAGGGTTATTATTTACAATTGCGGGCACTGTGATTTTCTGGGCTGCTAGTTACTGCAACACATAGCTACAGTTATCGATGTTCAATGCCAACAGTCTCTGAGGCAGGATATTATATTTAGTAGCAGCTTGTATCGCTCACAGCAAGTTTCATCTCAGGGAAAGCAGGCCCATGTTCCGAGAAAGCTATTAAAGTGCTCTCAAAAATGCTGAGTTTGAAGTTGTCGGTTATTGTGCCAAAAATCTCAATATTCCTATTTTGTAGGGCAAGAACTTACAGAAATAAAACGCGAATTTTCTGAAGTGATCAACCTGCTTTCTCAACAGAAGGAATACAGAAAATTGCACGACCATCAGCCATTTCATCAAAGGGTGCTTAAATGGCTGATTCAGGCAGATAGTCTCTGTCATTTATTCACAGGTTATCAATAAAATAATTTGCTAGGGAGAGACCCACAAGTAATTTTGAATTTCAATTTTTTTCCGATATAACTGTATGGTATAAAAGTAAGTGCCACTATTAATGACCCCCATTAAAAATCTATTAACTTTTGATTAAAAAAACTAAAAACCCGAGTATAAGTTGTCAGAAATTCTCAAGCTACACTGCCTAAATTGTTGTGTAATCCCGACGAACTCAAACAAGTTTCCTTAAATATGATGCAGAATGGTTTATCAATAGTCCGGACACTTTTTCTATGGCCCAATGGCTTATTCTCGCTTGACTTTGAGGCGAGCGTGGATAATTAAATCAATGTCACCTATACCAGTGACTTGCATTTAATTCGACTTTTTTATGATGCTTGCCCTGTAAGGCTTGTAGTATCGTTCCAAAAACTGTCCGGAGTATTGGTTTATAAGCGATAGAGAATTGCCGACTTTTAAAAGTAGAGGTTAGAGCAGAAAATCAGCGCCTGCTCGTCAGTGGCAAGTGAATTACCCGGGAATTTGGCCACAAATATGTGCTACGTTCTTTATCACAAAACCCGCCGACGAAGGCAGCGGCTGGGGACGGGAGATTGTTAAAAAAAGTGTGGAAAAACATTCGGGTAAAATAGAAGTAACATCAGTTATCGGTCAAAGGACGTGTATGGTGTTAATTCCGATCGCCGTTTAGCAGGATCGCACTAAAAATCATACCAAGGTGCGACTAAAAATGCAACTTTAGACCGATGTCAAATCTCGATTGCGGTTAGCGTACTGCGAGTGTACAATCTGAAATCTAAAATGGTATTAAGTGCCGGTTCCGCCTGCATCTATCCCCCTTGATTTGCCAATGTCAACAACAGTTTCTGATACCCAAAGATTGCTAGAACAGGCGATCGACCCCAAACCACCGGTGCTACCTCCAGACACACCCTTGAAAGTCGCAATTGCTGCCATGACTCAGGCGAGTGCCAGTTGCATTTTAATCGCGTTTGAGCAGCAATTGCTGGGAATTTTTACAGAACGCGATGTTGTGAAAATAACTGCTAGCGAAATACCGCTAGCAGGGGTGGCAATTTCTGAGGTGATGACTGAAAATCCGATCGCTATTTCCCTCGATCAAGCGGGAAATATCTTCAAGGTATTGAGCATATTGCGATCGAAAAGAATCCGACATTTACCCCTCCTAGACGAAGGTGGCAAGTTGCTAGGCGCTATCACCTGCGAAAGCATCCGTCAAATCCTCAAACCGGCCGACTTGCTGAAAATGTGGCGGGCCGAAGAAATTATGACCACACAAGTAATAGTTACCTCAAGCAGCGCCTCAGTTTTAGAAGTCGCAAAACAGATGAGAAGCCAGCGGAAAAGCTGCATAGTCATTTGCACTGACAGCGACAACAAAAATCAGAAACCTGTGGGCATAATTACAGAACGCGACATTGTTAAATTCCAAGCTTCTGGACTAGATTTCGCACGTACTCCCATCACCGCCAGGATGAGTTTTCCGCTGATACCGTTGCAGGTAAAAGCCACCTTGTGGCAGGCTCACCAGTTAATGCAGCAGCACAGCATCCGGCGCTTAGTGGTGGTGGACGAGGAAGGATATTTAGCCGGAATTGTGACTGAAATTAGCCTGCTGCAGGCTTTAGATCCGGTAGAAATGCACGCAAATGTCGAGCTTTTGCAGGAAACAGTTGCCGACAAAATTCAGGAGTTGAACAAAATGAACGAAGAATTGCAAAAAGAAGCGTTGCGGAGAACAGAAGTCGAAGAAAAATTGCGAATTTTAAATGACAATTTGGAAGAACAAATAAAACAGCGAACTTTAGAATTAATTAATGCCAACAGTCAGTTAAAAAAGGAAATACAAGACCGCACCACGGCTGAAGCTGAAGTTCGCCGCCTCAACACTGAACTCGAACAGCGAGTTCTAGACCGCACAGTTCAACTAGCAGCCAGTAACGAAGAATTGCAGCAACAAATTAGCGGTCGAAAACTCCTCGAAGAAAAATTGCACTTTTCTGAAAGGAAAGTCCGCGCCGTTTTTGAAGCAATGACCGACATAGTTCTCGTGCTAGACATTCAGCGGAACATAGAAATTTTGCCAACGAATGTGGCAGCGGTGTCTGAGCCTGATTGCGATATAGTCAGCTTGACTATAGAACATTTTCTTGACGATAACAACCCGGATGATTGGTGGGTGTTAGTTCAGCAAGTTTTAGAAACCCAACAAACTATAAATTTTGACTACAGCTTAACAGTTTGTGATCGCGAAATTTGGTTTTCTGCCTGCATTTCTCTATTCTCAAAAGATGCAGTCATTTGGGTTGCCCGCAACATCAACGCCCGCAAAATAGCCGAGTCAGCCCTCTGCCAAAAAAATGCAGAGTTATCTCATACATTAGAAGAACTGAAGCGGACTCAAAAAGAACTTATTCAATCAGAAAAAATGGCAGCCCTCGGACAGTTAATTGCCGGAGTTGCTCATGAAATCAATTCTCCTTTAGGGGCGATTCGCTCTTCTGTGCAGAACATCGCCGATTTCTGGACGGAACAGTTGCAGCAGTTGCCGATATTTTTTCAACAACTATCCCCGGAACGGCGGCAGGATTTCTTTGCTTTGCTACACAAGTCCAGCCAAGAAACAGATACATTATCTAGTAAAGAAAAACGTCAGTTAAAAAAACTTTTGCAGGGGCAATTAGAATCCGAAAAAATTGACGACGCCGCCAGTCTTGCCTGTACTTTATTAGATATCGGCATCGGTAATAATATAGAACCTTTTTTACCTTTATTGAAAGACAACCAAAGTCGAAACATTGTACAAACCGCTTACCAATTTGCTACGGTACAAAAAAGCACTAAAAATATTGCAACTGCTACAGATAGGGCAGCCAAAATCGTTTTTGCTTTAAAAAGCTACTCTCGTTACGACCAGTCGGGTTCCAAAGTAATCGCTAATATTACCGACGGTATTGATACTGTTTTAACGCTTTACCACTACCAAATCAAACACGGTGTGGAAGTAGTCAGAAACTATGGTACTAATTTGCCCTCTATGCTATGCTATCCTGATGAACTCAATCAAGTTTGGACAAATTTGGTTCACAATGCTTTACAAGCGATGGGCAACAAAGGCGTGTTAAAAATTGATGTCAAACACCAAGCGAACGCAATATCAGTCAGTATTACCGACAGTGGTCCCGGCATTCCTCCAGAGATTATGCCGAGAATTTTTGAGCCGTTTTTCACAACTAAACCTCCAGGGGAAGGCAGCGGTTTGGGATTAGATATAGTTCAAAAAATTCTGGAAAAACACCAAGGTGAAGTGCAAGTAGAAAGCGTGCCTGGCCAAACAAAATTTACTATATCCTTGCCCGTCGGAATCCCTTGATAGCAATAAAAAAAAGAGGGAAATGCCCCAAATTTTAAAATTTAATAGCAGTAAAGGTTTATGGCTAAACCAGTAATTTTGTGCGTTGACGATGAAGTTGTGGTCTTAAATAGTTTAAAAATTCAACTTAAAAAAGAATTTGGGGATGCTTACCTTTATGAAGTAGCAGAAAATGCAGAGGAAGCTCTGGAAATTATCGAGGAAATTCAAAAAGAAGATGAAAGTGATATTTTAGTCATAGTGTCTGACTGGTTAATGCCAGGGATTAAAGGAGATGATTTTTTGATTATGGTTCACCAAAAATATCCTAAAATTGTGAAAGTTATGCTGACTGGGCAAGCAGACGAAGTAGCAATAGCACGGGTGAAAGAGCAAGCAAACTTGCACCGTTGTTTGTACAAGCCATGGGAACGCAAAGAATTAGTAGAAACTATAAAATCTGGTTTGACAAAAATATGAACCATAAACCTGTGATTATTTGTGTGGATGACGAACCAATAATTCTTGAAAGTTTGAAAATTGAGTTAAAAAAAACCCTGGGGGAAGAACACTTATTAGAAACCGCTGAAGGCGGCGAAGATGCTTTAGAGTTAATCGAGGAATTACTGGCAGAGGGCTGCGAAATCGTAGCAGTGATTTCCGACTATCTGATGCCGAATATCAAAGGGGACGAATTGCTCAAGCAGATTCACATAATTTCGCCAAAAACTATCAAAATTATGTTGACGGGGCAAGCAGACCTAGAAGCAGTGGCGAATACTATTAAATATGCTAAATTGTACCGATATATATCGAAGCCTTGGCAGTCAGAAGATTTGAAGTTGACGGTAAAAGAAGCGATTAACAGCTATTTTAGGGAGAAGCAATTAGCGCAACAAAATGCTCAACTCCAAAAGCTAAATCAAGAACTGGAAACTTTAGTCGAGGAGCGGACTGCACAACTGCGATTGTCTGAGGAAAAGTTTGCTAAAGCTTTTCGTTCTTCTCCCAACCCGATTACTATTACCAGATTTAATGACGGTCGTTATTTAGAAATTAATGAGGCTTTTTGCCAGAAAATAGGTTATTCGGCGGCAGAAATTATCAATCGCACGGCGCTTGATTTGAATCTTTGGGAAAATATACAAGCCCGCGCCGAGTTGTTTAAAATGTTAGATGAAAAACAAATTATTCTCAACTACGAATTTGATTTTCGCACTAAAACAGGGGAAATCCGAACCGGGCTGCTGTCAGCAGAAATCATTGACATTCATGGCGAAACCTGCGTGATTTCTGTGATTCAAGATATTAGCGATCGCAAATTAGCCGAAGAAAAACTCCGAGCTGTAGCGGCTTCTTTAGCAGCAGCGCAAAGAATCGCCCGTGTCGGTAATTGGGAATGCGATTTATCGGCCAACACAACTACTTGGTCGGAAGAATTATCTCGGATTTTTGGGCTCGATCCAACCCAGCCTGCGCCAACACTAACTGAGTTTTCGCAATACGTGCATCCCGAGGATCGACAAAAGTGGCAAACAACGATCGACACTGCTATTGCTAGCGGGCAATCTTACAGTTTGGAATATCGAATTCTGCGCCCGGAACCGAAAATTGCTGCAGATAATTGCCCGTCACAAATAAGTGAAGCCGGCTTCATCCGCTACATTGAAGCCAGAGGAGAAGTAGTTATCAACCAACAAGGTCAAGTGACAAAACTCTTCACAACTTTGATGGACATTACCCCACGCAAGCTGGCAGAAATAGCCCTTGCAGAGAGCGAAGAAAAATACCGTCATTTAGTTGAAACTTCCCAAGATATTATCTGGTCTTGCAATGCTCAAGGACACATTACTTTTGTCAACCAAGCAGTTAAACAAATATACGGTTACGAGCCTGAAGAAATGCTCGGGTGTTCTTTTAGCGATTTCTTAGCCCCAGGAGAAATAGACTGGAAATGGGAACTTCAGCAGCGCTTGCTGACGGGAAAAACTGTGTTTCAGTACGAAAATATAGTATTAGGAAAAGACGGCAGAAAGATTGATGTAAATACCAAGGCGATCGCGCGCATGGACGCTGAAGGAAACATCATCGGCACCACAGGCACTGCTAGCGATATTACCGAACGCAAACAAGCTGAAATAGTCCTGCAAAAAGCCAAAGAAGAAGCCGACAGAGCGAACAGGGCAAAAAGCGAATTTCTCTCGAATATGAGCCACGAATTGCGAACTCCCCTCAACGCAATTCTCGGTTTTAGCCAACTGCTAGCCCGCGACCCAGACCTCGATGCCGACCAACAGCAATACTTAGGAATTATTACCCAGAGCGGGGAACATTTGCTCGTTTTGATCAACAATATTCTGCAAATGTCAAAAATTGAAGTCGGGCTGGTGACACTTAATAACAGCACCTTCGACTTGCACAAAATGCTAAAAAATACTGAAAATATGCTGAAGCTGCAAGCCGAGAAAAAAGGGTTGCAGTTAATTTTTGATTGCCCCCCAGATCTACCTCAATATATAGAAACTGACGAAAGCAAATTGCGACAAGTCTTGATCAATGTTGTAGGAAATGCTATTAAATTTACTGCGGAAGGGGGTGTTAATTTGAGACTCAAACATGAGCTTCTCAGTAACAAAAATTCCTCAGAGTTTTCGCCAAATGAAAGTTGCTGTTTGCTATTTGAAGTGGAAGACACTGGTTCAGGAATTTCTGCGGAAGAAATGGAGAATTTGTTTAAACCTTTCGCGCAAACAGAAAGCGGTAAAAAAGCTCAAGAAGGAACAGGTTTGGGCTTGCCAATCAGCAAGCAGTTCGTTAAGTTAATGGGAGGGAAGATGACGGTAACAAGCACCCTCGGTCGCGGCAGCATTTTTAGGTTTGATGTTAAAGTTTGGCTCCCTAATGCAGTGGAAATTCAGGTGGCTCAAACAGCTCGCCGAGTGGTGGGTCTGGAACCCGGACAGCCAGAATACCGGATTTTAGCTGTTGACGATCGCCTCGAAAGCCGCTTGCTGTTGGTCAGAATGCTGACATCGCTAGGCTTTGCGGTGCAGGAAGCTGAAAATGGCGTTCAAGCTGTGGAAATGTGGTCGAGTTGGGAACCTCATTTGATTTGGATGGATATGCGGATGCCGGTGATGGACGGTTACGAAGCTACTAAACAGATTAAAGCGCATTTGAAAGGTCAAGCAACGGTGATTATTGCTCTGACTGCAAGTGCTTTTGATGAGGAGAGATCGCTGATTTTGTCTGCTGGTTGCGATGATTTTGTAGCGAAGCCTTTTCGGGAGCAAGTGATTCTGGAAAAGATAGCTAAGTATCTGGGAGTCCGCTATGTTTATGATCGAGAAGCTTGGCTAAGTTCTGATGCTGCGGTGTCCGCCGAGGTTTCCACGGCAACTGAAACGGCTGATTTGGCTTTTACGCTCAATACTTCATTTTTGGAAGCTATGCCTGCTGAATGGGTTGATGAATTGTATTCTGCAGCGGATGCGGTTGATAACGAGGAGATTTTTCGGCTGTTGTCGATTCCTCCTATTAATGCGAGTTTCCGCAGCGCGATCGCCGATTTGGCGAATAACTTCCGGTGCGATCGGATTCTCGATTTGATTGACGAGTTTAGAAATTGTTGAAGGATGAAATAACAAGGGATAATAGGGGCAGGTTCCGGATTATTGATGATGTAGGTCGATCGCCTATTTGTAAACTAGCCTGCGGCCGATAGACTAATTTACTTGTAGGCCAGATCCACACCCTGGTAATCATCAGTCATTCCCCATTCTTTAAGGTCAAATCTCCAATTTTAACTAGGATAAGTTCTGTAAATATAAAAGGAGTTGATTGAGGAGAGAGTGCTATAATGATTATTTAACCAGTTTTCATAATTTCACCACTTCTTAAATTAACAAAAAATAGCGCTCGATGACCAACAATCAAATAGAAGAAAATAAAGGCAACATATTAATTGTTGACGATACTCCAGAAAATTTGCAAGTTTTATCAGCAACGCTGTCTGATCGAGGCTACAAAGTCCGCGGCGTAATTAACGGCAAAATGGCAATCAGGGCCGCGCGATCTGGTTCTCCCGATTTGATTTTGCTCGACATCAAAATGCCCGAAATGGACGGCTACGAAGTGTGCACACAGCTCAAGGAAGATCCGAAGACATCCGACATTCCCGTTATTTTTATCAGCGCTTTAGATGAAGTATGGGACAAACTAACCGCCTTTCAAGTGGGAGGGGTTGATTATGTCACAAAACCGTTTCATGTAGCAGAAGTTTTAGCGCGAATCGAACACCAACTGACTATCCAGAGACTGAAAAAACAATTGCTCGATCGCAATAAAGAACTGCAAGAAGAAATAATTGAACGCAAAAAAGCCGAAGAAGAAGCGGCCGCTGCTTCGCTAGCAAAAAGTCAATTCGTTGCCAACATGAGCCACGAATTGCGGACTCCCCTGAACGCCATCTTGGGTTTTACCCAAGTCATGAGCCGCGACTCTTTGCTCAGCCACGAAAATCTCGAAAATCTCCGAATTATTAATCGCAGCGGTCAACATTTGCTGGAACTAATTAACGATGTTTTAGACTTGTCGAAAATAGAAGCAGGGATAATTGGCTTAGATCAACGCAGCTTTGACCTCTATCAACTCCTCGACACTCTCGAAGAAATGTTTCAAATCAAAGCTGAAACAAAAAAAATGCAACTGAGATTTTCGGTCCAGGCAAATGTTCCCCAATATATAAAAACTGACGAAAAAAAGCTGCGCGTTTGCTTAATTAACCTGCTGGCAAATGCCATGAAATTCACTCACGACGGGGGCCGTATTTGGCTGCGCGTGAGCGTGGAAAGCAACCAGCCACAGCCTGCAGAATCGGAAATTCATCCTAACTCTACCTCAGTCGAGCCGTTGTTAATTTTGTTTGAAGTTGAAGATACGGGTGTTGGCATAGCAACAGCAGAAATTGATACTTTATTTGATGCTTTCGTGCAAACACAAGTCGGGAGAAAAGCTGCTGATGGTACGGGATTGGGTTTGACAATTACTAAAAAATATGTGCAGATAATGGGTGGGGATATTTGGGTGAAAAGTGTTTTAGGTGAGGGAACCAGTTTTAAATTTAATATCCGAGTATTTGCCGCTATTTCGTCTGAAATAACAATGGCGACATTGCAGCGGGTGATCGGACTAGAAGCAGATCAACCGGTTTACCGGATTTTAGCAGTTGACGACAATCAAGAAAATCGGCTGCTGCTGGTTAAAATGTTGCAACCAATTGGTTTTGAAGTCCGAGAAGCGGAAAATGGCTACCAAGCGGTTGAACTTTGGGAAACTTGGCAGCCTCATTTAATTTGGCTGGATACGCGAATGCCAGTAATGGACGGTTTTGAAGCTGTCCGAAAAATTAGAGCGAAAGAGAAACAAACTCAGTGGCGAACTATAATTATTGCTCTGACTGCTAGCACTTTTGAGGAAAAAAAAGGCGAAATTATCGCCGCAGGTTGCGACGATTTTGTGCGGAAACCTTTTCAAGAACAAATCCTTTTTGATAAGATGGCTTGCTACTTGGGAGTGCGCTATCTTTATCAAGAGTTGCCCCGACTCCCGATCGGGGCTTTACGGCGTTATTGTGTGAACGAAAAACCCGATTCATTTTTCGGAGGGCTGCTGGATCAGATGCCTCAAAGCTGGGTGAAGGAACTCTATGACGCAGCTAATGATGTTAATGAAGAGCTGGCGATTCAACTTGTCGATCGCATCTGGGAAAGTCATCCAACTTTAGCTGAGGCTTTAAAAGATTTGCTTGCCGATTACCGACTCGACAAGATAATGGATTTAACTCAATCGAGTTTAAAATAAATGGATAATAGCGAAATTAAAGTATTGGTGGTTGATGACCAACCAAGCAATCTGCGGTTCTTATCCAAACTGCTAACCTCCCAGGGGTATCAAGTTTATCGAGCTATTTGCGGTCAACTGGCGTTGAATGTTGCGCTCACCCATTGCCCAGATTTAATTTTGCTCGACATTAGAATGCCGGAAATGAACGGTTATGAAGTTTGTCGGAGACTGAAAGCGACACCAGAAACTGAACAAATTCCGGTAATTTTTTTAAGCGTATTAGATGAAATGAACGATAAGCTACAAGCTTTTCGAGTAGGAGGCGCCGATTATATTACTAAACCATTTCAAGTAGAAGAAGTTTTAGCGCGCATCGACAAGCAAGTCCGATTGCAAAAACTGCAACAGCAGTTAAAAGAACAAAATTATCAACTGCAACAGTCACAGTCGCTGCTGGCTAGCATATTAAATAGTTCCTTAGACTGTGTGGTGGCTTATTCTGCTGTCCGCAACAGTGAGGAAAATATTGTAGATTTCCAGTGGCTCTTAATCAACCCTGCCGCTGAAAAATTTTATGGTCTGCTATTACATGAGATAGTTGGCAAGAATTTGTTAGCCAAAGTTTCACAGGTTAGCAATAAAAGGTTATTTGATTTGTATGTTTCTGTAGTAGAAACAGGAGAAACTGTAGACCAAGAATTTTATTACGAACACGAGGGTGATACAATTGTTTGGCTGCACATTGTGGCGGTCAAATTAAATGATGGTCTGGCAGTAACATTTCGTAACATTACCGAGCGCAAACGAGCAGAAATTGCCCTACGAGACAGCGAAGAACGCTTCCGCGCGATATTTGAGCAAGCTGCGGTCGGCATAGCTAAAACCGCGCTTTGTGGTAAATTTATGCGGGTAAATCCCGGCTTTTGTCAAATTGTCCGTTATGGACAATCCGAATTGTTACAGCAAAATTGGGAGGCAATTACTCACCCAGATGACAGAGAAGCGGACAGAGAATACCTGCGCTCGCTGTTATCCGGGAAGATTCAAACTTTTTCTGTGGAAAAGCGTTTGCTATGCAAAGATGAGGCAGTGCGCTGGGCAAATGTTACGGTTTCGGCAATGCGCGATGTCAAGGGGACGCTGCAGTATTTGATTTGTGCGATCGAGGATATTTCCGAACGCAAGCTGGTACAAGAATTACTGCAAGAGAGTTTAGACACTCAAACCCGCTACGCTCAAGAATTAACTCGTTCTAATGCCGAACTAGAACAGTTTGCTTACGTGGCTTCTCACGATTTGCAAGCGCCTTTGAGCACGATTGCTGGCTACGCTCAACTATTAGAAAAACGCTTTCCCAACCAACTTGATGCCCAAGGGAATAAATTTATCCGCAATATTGTTCATTCTTGCGAGCGGATGCAGGCGCTGATTGATGACTTGCTGGAGTATTCGCGGGTCGGTCGCAGTCAGAAACCTTTTGAGATGATAGATTGCAATCGGGTTTTTGAGGATGCTTGTGCTAATTTGCATTTGGCCATCCGCGAGAATCAAGCTTCAGTGACTAGGGGGAATTTGCCAAGGATAAAAGGTGACTCTTTTCAACTGCTGCAACTGTTTCAAAATTTAATTGGTAACGCCATTAAGTACCGCAGCAGTGAGGCGCCGGTGGTGCAGGTGGACGCTTCGCATCAGGGGGAGAGCTGGGTGTTTTCAGTGCAGGATAATGGTATTGGGATTGCCTCACAGTACCATCCGCGAATTTTTCAGATTTTTCAGCGCTTGCACACCCAAAAACAGTATTCGGGAACTGGTATCGGTTTAGCGATTTGTCAAAGAATTGTCGATCGGCACGGTGGCAGCCTGTGGGTAGAATCAGAACCCAATCGAGGCTCGACTTTTTATTTTTCTATTCCTATACCAAAGTGAAGTCAGCAGTCCGCTTGAAGCAGTAAATCAATTTTAGATTTTAGAATTTAGATTTTAGAATTGAAGAAAGCGACCTTACTGATAAATCCGGGGGCTTGTGATGAGGATTGGGAGCTTTTTTCTCGATCCACGGATGAATCCGGGCGCTTGTCACCAAATTGCTTGATTGTCACCCGTCCTTTACTTAAGCTTTAAATAGCTTTATCTTTTCTTTACAAAAATGCTTATAAAGTGTAGCATATTCACTGATGACATCGAGGGATAAATCTATCAATATAAATCTAGTAGCTCTATCCTTATACAACTTATAAATCAGCGGTGCGCGCAAGACTTGTTAATTTTTTTCAACTGTATCCAGAGCATCTTGCTTTGGGATGCAATACTTTCCCTAGTAGTTCGCGGAGAAGGATTTGTGATGTGTTTGCAGTTGGCCGGTTCTCGGACAGACTGCCAAGTGAAACAAGCATGATTCGCAAACCTTTGCAAATGGAGAAAAACGGTAAATTACAGCAACACAATTTCAGTGTTATCAGCCAGATTTACCGGATGATGGCAAGAGATTCTTTGCAGGTAGTCAGACACGGCTCAAAGTCCCGCAACCTCACAAAAGAATTTGGTAGTGAGGCAAAGCCGTGAATTATCAAAAGAAAAAATTTACTCTTTTAATAGCAAACGATGACGAGGACACGCGCTTTTTGGTGAAGGAAGCACTGAGAGAAGTTGGATTAGCAATTACGAGCGAATTTGTGGAAAATGGAGAACAAGTGCTAGACTACTTGTACCGTCGCGGTCAATATCTTGGTATCAGCAATTGGCATCAGCCAGACTTGATACTTTTGGATCTGAATATGCCGAGGCTGGACGGGCGAGAAACACTAACTTCGATCAGATCTGACCCACATTTGCAACAAATTCCAGTTGTAATGCTCACAACTTCCCACCGCAGAGGAGATATCTTGCTCTGCTACCGCTTGGGAGCCAATTCTTTCATATCCAAACCAGTCACTTTTGAAGGCTTGCTTGAAGTAATGAAGACTTTATGTGAGTATTGGTTTGAAATCGTTTCACTCCCGCCGGATATGTAAGCATTAATGGAGCGCTAAATGCCTAGTTTGAGTGTATAGTGAATTTGAGAAGCCGAAATATTGGCCGATCGGAAGTATCGCTCTCAAAACAAAAAAGTTGCCTTCGACCCGCTCCGAACGCTATAGTTGTGTTAACACGTCACCAATGTCTGAAAATTTTGTTGGTTGAGGATGACCTCGGAGCTCCGACAATGATCGAAGACCTTCTAGGGTCATTCAGCGAGTCTCTATTTCTCCTCCAAACTGTTACGTCTCTGGAGAGAGGAGTCGGGTGTCTGGAGGTAGAAAAGTTTGACGCCGTACTATTAGATTTGTCAGTGTCAGACAGCTTGAGGGGAAGCGAGGCGATCGCAGTTTTGAAAGGGCGATGGCCCACATTGCCAATTGTGGTGCTGACAGATATCAGCGATGAAAATATTGCCCGGTCGGTATTGCGCTGGGGCGCTCAAGATTGTTTGGTAAAGGGAAGATTTCACAGAACTCTGCTGGTGCGGGCAATCCATTACGCGATCGAACGCCAGCAAATCGAAGAACAATTGCGGCAGCAGGCTCTGCGACAGCGGCTGTTGGGCAAAATGATCGAACATATTCGATCGTCAATAGATCCGGCAAGTATTCTCCAAAGTACCGTTGCAGAAGTGCGCCAATTTCTCCAAACAGACCGCGTTTTAATTTATCGCTGTCAGGATTGGGTGTCTCAATTGGACGGGGAAGAGCAAAAAGGTGCGATCGTCGCAGGTGACGGTTTGCCAGAAGGTTATATTGAAAACAAAAATATTAGTGCTGCTTTGGCGGTGTCATGCTTTATTTTAGTCGAATCCCAGTCGGTACAAGCAATAGCAGATGTCAGCAGTGCCCCCTTGGCTGGCAGTTGCAAAGAATTGTTGACAGATTGTGAAATTGCAGCAGTTATAAGCGTACCAATTTGGCAATCAGGCGACTGGGAAACGGCAAAAGAAACACCAGAAGCCACTGTTTGGGAAGTCGAGAACAATCAAGATGCAGCGGAAAATTATATCTGGCACCACGCGAGTGGAAAACCGCAGGCGCACAGTAAAAATTTGCCGGATTCGATCGCAGAAAATGGCAATAGTTTGTGGGGAATGTTGACAGCATACAATTGCTGCGGTGTGAGGGAATGGCAGCAGTGGGAAATAGATTTTTTACAGCACTTGGCAAATCAAGTGGCGATCGCGATCGAACAATCTCAACTTTACCGCAAGCTAGCAATAGCAAATCAAAAATTGCAGCAACTGGCAACTACTGACGGACTGACTGGCATTGCCAATCGTCGCCAGTTCGATCGGGTTTTGAACTTAGAGTGGCGCAGATTGGCAAGAGAGAAACTGTCGCTGTCTTTAATTATGTTGGACATCGACTTTTTTAAACTTTACAACGAGTTTTATGGCCACCTCGGCGGGGACGATTGTTTGCGCCAAGTTGCCGGGGCGATCGCTAGCGCCACCAACCGGGCTGGGGATTTGACTGCCCGCTACGGTGGCGAAGAATTTGCCCTAGTGCTGCCCAACACTAGCGCCGAAGGGGCAAACGCTGTCGCCCGGAAAATTTGCGACGGCATCGCCAGCTTGAAACTGCCCCACGCGCGATCGTCGATCGGCCCCTACGTTACCCTCAGTTGCGGCATTGCGACAGCGATTCCTTCTGCCCAGGAATCTCCCAACATCCTAATTCGCAGCGCTGACAGCGCCCTTTTTCAAGCCAAAACCGAAGGCAAAAATCGCATTTGTCACGCCAGCAGTAACTCGGAATCTTCCCCGATTTTTATGTAAAAGTTGAAGGTAATTTGTAATTTGTAATATCGTGTTTAATTTTTAATTCACAACTCCTAACTCATATTGTTGACCTTTGTATCAGAATAATTATTTTCTGAGTGCACTGCCCGTGGGATGCAATCGAGTGACATGGAGTAAGGAGAATGCTCACTTGCAGGGTATAATTCAGATATTACGATATTTGATATTACTGAGATGTTGTCGCCTTCTCAATTACTTGTTTAGGAACAGGCAATATGCCTGTTATACAAGAAAATTTACTCGATGTGTAACAGGCATATTGCCTGTTTTTGAGAAGGGTGCCCAATGTGAGATATTCCCCATTTCCGCTTCCCAATTTCAATTACTAATTGCTAATTTATTGCCCCAAATTTGAATTTGTAGTTGTTAAATTCGGTCGGACTGGAATTTCAATCAAAAACTCCGCTCCCTCTCCCGGTGTCGAAATACAGCTCAATCTGCCGCCGTGGCGATCGACGACAATCGAGTGAGAAATCGACAATCCCAAACCCGTACCCTTGCCCACAGGTTTAGTCGTGAAAAACGGGTCAAACAGCCTGGAGCGCACTGACTCCGGCATCCCCCGCCCGTTATCCGCAATAGATACCGCTACGAAGTCGGCAGCCGCCTGATAACTGCGAATAGCGATCGTGCTTGGGTGTCGATCGCACTCCTCGATCGAACGCTGCTTGTCCCGTTCTTCCAAAGCATCGATCGCATTAATTAAAATATTCATAAATACCTGATTCAACTCTCCCGGAAAACATTCAATTTGTGGCAATAGTTTGTAATCTTTAAGTATCTGAATTTCTCTATGGCTGCTGTGAGATTTTAACCGATTTTGCAAAATCATCAAAGTGCTATCAATGCCCTCATGAATGTTAACGGACTTCCCTGCGGACTCGTCCAATCGGGAAAAATTACGCAACGATTTCACAATCTCGACAATTCGCTCGGTTCCTACTTGCATTGAATTAAACAATTTCGGGAAATCCTCAGCAATATAATCCAAGTCTATTTCATCAATTTTCTCCAAGACTTGGGCTGGAGGATGAGGACAGTAATGCTGGTAAACTTTAATCAATTCCAGCAAATCTAAAGTGTAATTGCGAGCCGGATTGAGATTGCCGTGAATAAAGCTAACAGGGTTATTAATTTCGTGAGCAACACCAGCAACTAACTGACCCAAGCTCACCATTTTTTCATTTTGAACGAGCTGAGCTTGAGTCGTTCGCAGTTTGTTAATAGCGGTTTCTAACTCTAGCGCTTTTGAACGTTCTCGCACTTCCGATTCCTGCAAAGCTGACTCGGCTTGTTTGCGATCGGCAATTTCACTTTGTGCTTGCTCAAACAGCATTGATTGCTGGATCGCGATCGCCAACTGCACGCTAATTTGTTTGAGACACTCGACCTCAATTTCCTGCCAGTGGCGGCGGCCCGCGCACTCGTGAGCAATCAATAGCCCCCACAACTTCTCGCCTTGCAAAACTGGCACTACCAAATTAGCTCGCACCTGAAATTGACTTAATAAATTAATGTAGCACTCGGAAAGATCAGCTTGGTAAATATCATCGACAGCTACAGTACGACCGTGTTCGTAAGCAGAAGCATAGCTGTCTTCAAAGCAGGAATCGTCAATAGTTATCCCCTGAATAGCTAGCCAATTTTGGCCCACTGACTCGACATTTACAAAACCGCTCCAATCGGGATTAAACTGATAAATTACTGTCCGGTCTGTTTGTAAAAATTGCCGTACTTCAGCAACAGTTTTTGTCAAAATTTCTTCTAAATTGAGAGAAGAGCGAATGCGTTCCAGCATTCCTACTACCAGGCGTTCTCGCTTTAATTGCTGACGCAAGATAGCCTCGGCAAGTTTGCGAGTGCTAATATCTTCAATCACACCAATTACATAGCTAGGTTCCCCAAAGCCATCCCGCACTAAAGATACAGTCATATTAGTCCAAACAAATGAACTGTCTTTGCGAATAAAGCGTTTTTCAAGGGAATAATTAAAAATTTTCCCAGCTAACAGTCTGTCGCGCGACTCGACATCGGCTGCTACATCTTCGGGGTGAGAAATATCCCCAACATTTCGTGATTTCAGCTCCAATTCCGAGTATCCGACAATATTGCAAAACCCTTGATTTGCATTCAAAAACTGACCGTCTGGCCACACTTTAACAATGCCAATTGCCGCTTGTTCAAATACAGCGCGAAATCGCTGTTCGCTTTCTTGTAAAGCAATTTCTGCTTTTTTGCGATGGCTAATGTCCATTGCCGTGCCAAACAGCCGCACCACCTGACCCAACTCATTTTTAATAGCTTGTCCTTTACAGTTGACGTGCCTGATTTCTCCTGATGGAAAATAGATGCGGTGGTCGATATCGTAAGCTGTCCCTTCAGTCACTGCTTTTTCTACAACTTCTGCAAACCTTTCTTTGTCATCGGAATGAATTTGCTCGAAAAGTTCTTCCATTGTCGGTGGCAGATTCAATTCTCGACCGTAAACTCGAAACAGTTCCTCCGACCAAGTAATAACTCCTGCCTCCCTATCGAATTCCCAATTGCCGATGCGGGCTATTTTTTGCGCTGCTTGCAACTGTTCGGCAAGTTGTTGCAAAGATGCGATCAACTGAGTTTTTTCTGCTTCTGCTGCAACGCGGGCACTGATATCTTTGTGAGTGCCTGTTATGCGCAACGGCGCACCCCATTCGTCGTACTCGACTACCTTGCCCATCGCCAGAATCCACTGCCAATTGCCCCCTTTGTTGAGCATCCGAAATTCAAATTCATAGATATCAGTCTCACCTTCCAAATAGGAATTTAAACATTCCATTACCTTTAGTCGGTCTTCTGGATGTACCAAACTTTCCCAACCTTTGAGGTTATTTTCAATTTCGGTTTCTGCATAGCCTAGCATTGATTTCCAATAAAAATCGAAATAAGTTTCGCCAGTAGCTATATTCCAATCCCACAGCCCCAAAGAGCTGCCTGAAACTGCCAACTGCAATCGCTCTTGACTGAGTTTTAATGCCGATTCGGTGCGTTTTATTTCTGTGAGATCGGCAATAATAGCTATCATTCCTATCGGTTGCCTAGCGCTATCTTTAATGCAGTTAGCTCGCAAGAAAGTTTCTATAATAGCGCCATTTTTACTCTTAATTTCAATTTCACTTTCCCAGGAAAAACCTTTCCGCAGCACCCTAAATAACTTTCTCAAGTCTTGAGATCTGGGATACATTACTGCTGGGCCACCAGCATTATTTAGTTCCTCAACTGTATAGCCGTAGCGCTGAATAAATGCTTGATTATGATAAACGGAATAACCATCCAAATCTGCGATCGCGATCGCATCACTAGCGCTGTCTACAGCTTGAGTTACCAGGCACAGAGTCATTTCGGCTTGTTTGCGATCGGTAATATCAAAAATCGCTCTGTCGAGCCACAAAACAAACCCTTCTAGATTGTAAGTTGGCCTACCCCTTTCCGACATCCACCGCACCGCCCCGTCAGCGCGAACAATCCGGTATTCTAGATTGTACGGCTGTTTTGACTCTACTGCTGCGCTGATTTTTCGCTCGACCATTTCGTGGTCTGCCTCGTGGACAATGCTGGCAAAATTCAAGCCGGTGTTGCCAATAAAATCCCCAGCAGGATACCCACTAATGACCTCAATTTCATCACTAATAAATACCATCGTCCACTCAGCATCATACAAGCTGCGGCAGATAGCGCCTGGGATATTCTCAACAAGCGATCGAAATCTGGCTTCACTCTCCCGCAAAGCTGCCTCGGCCTGTTTTAAATCAGTAATATCCAGCACCATGCCTTCCCAAACTATATCCCCTTCCTGCCCTATTTCCGTCGGACAATTAACTCGTTCCGGCCTCGAAACCGCTTGCATCCACTTAAGTTTTCCCGACGGTACAATCGCGCGCCATTCCTGCTGCCAGGGCTGCATATTTGCCGCAGACACAGCAATAGATTCTTCAAATTTTTGACGATCATCTTGATGAATTAAATTAAAAAGTAGTTGAGGATTCTGCTGAATATTTTCTGGTTCCAATTCAAATAAATAGCGGCTGCCCGAAGAAATATAAGGAAAACTTTTTTGGCCGTCTGTTGAGAGACGAAATTGATAAATTATTCCCGGCAAGTTGGCAGCAAGTTGCCGCAGTCTAGCTTCGCTTTCTTGCTGCGCTAATTGTTTGCGCCTATCCTGAGTGATATCTCTAATTATTCCCACGAGAATTTTACTGCCATCGGTATTTTCAAAGACAGTTTTTTTAGTAGACAGAATGTGCTTTGCACCGTTGGCGTCCGTAAATATTTCCTCGCTTTCGTTTTGTTTCCCCGTCCTAAACACTTGTTGGTCAGTATGCCAAAAAATCTCAGCTTCTTGTTTTGGAAAAAAGTCATAATCCGATTTGCCCAGCAGTTCCTCGCGCTGCTTCCCAACCAGCTTGCAAAAAGCATCATTTAACAGTATCCAACGGTGCTGTTCATCCTTGACAAAAAGTGGGTCTGCAACTGCATCGATTGTATAATTCAAAAATTTTTTACTAGCTTCTAGTTCGGAAAGTGCTAAAATTTTATCGGTAATATCATTGATAGTTCCTGTCGTCCCCTGCGCCTCGCCATTCCCGCCAAAAATAAAAAATTCTTGCACTTCTACCCACCGAATTTCCCCATTTTTGGTAACATATCGACTTTGGTAACAACAGGATATTTTTTGATTGGGCATTCGACCTCTAAACGAATTTAAATATTGGTATTGATCCTCAGAATGAATGTAACTCAAACAGGACGTTCCTAAGCTTTCATCAACGGTAAATCCGGTAATTTCCGTCCAAGCCGGATTGAGAAAAGTCCAATTGCCAGCAGTATTTGTTTCAAAAATGACTTCTTTGATATTGCCAACAACCTGCTGGTATTTTTCTTGACTTTTTTGCCATTCTGCTTGCCGTTTCTGGCGGGCGATCGCGCACCTGAGCGTCCGTACCAGCAGCCGGCTGTCTACCTGTCTTTTCACCAGATAATCTTGGGCGCCGGCGGCAATTAACTCGACAGCCAGTTCTTCGTCATCGGCCGCTGTCAGAATGACGATCGGAGTATTTATACCGCAATCTTGAAGTCGGAAAAAAGTATTAAATTTTAGGCTGTCAGGAAGCGAAAGATCTAATAAAATTACATCAAAAATTTTGTCGCTTAAAATTTCTATAGCTTCCCGGAGACGAACTACATTGGTCAGATCAATTGATTGTCCTAGTTGGGGTTCAGACAGCAGCTCTTGAATAAGCTCTGCATCTTCGGCACAATCTTCTACTAAAAGAATTTTTAAACAAGCAGGCGTTAAAGTTGACTCAAAAACAGATGTCATACCCTTTTATATTTTATATTTTTGATTGGAGATTTGAAATGACTGATGACTATCGCAGTTTGGTTCTTGCGTGGAGTGGCATTTTTTTTAACTGCTATCCTTTTGCTATTTTTTAGTAATTATAAAATCTCAGCAGCCGATGCTGCTACCTAGCTCATGATTGGGGAAATTGAACCGCACGCTTGAGAGTGCGCTGTGTGCTTGCAGACCCCGCAGATTTATTTGTAGAATTGAGTTGTTCGGTGCAAGTTTTCCGCCTCGCCCCAAACCTAGTGGCCCAAAACTATCATACTCTTACCAATATTGCAACTCAACTCTGTTTTAATTTACAACCTTTGGCAGGGGAATAGCAAGAGGCAAGTCAAAAGAGCGCGGGGTAATCAAGATTTGCATTGCTGATAGCCTTTGAAACTTTAGATTTTAAATAGCCGTTTAAAGCTTGTCTAAAGTTGCATTATTTTTTATTTAAATGGTATTACTACTAAGCTACGAGAATTACCGCTGACTTACAAAATACGCTCTGACATTGTGTTCGGTTAATGACCCGCAATTAGCGCCTATTTGTATTGAGCAATGCAAGTCCTCTCTTGATTGAGGAAGCAAGACTTGTATGCCTTGCTACCAACCTAATTACCAACTTAATTACGGTTGTCTAACCAGACACAATTTAACTCAGTTGAGTCGCTCAATTTGCGAGCATCTCATATTTGTAAAAACACTTCTTCTGGCTCCTTCTTTTTTCCTTGTGACTCTTTCCTCCTGGCTCCTGGCTCCTAACTCCAATTTTGGGCCAAGCTGCAAAACTGAGATGCTCCTCTCAATTTTTCTGCGGTTTGGGCAGCACAACTGTAAACACGCTGCCTTGACCGACCTTGCTGCTAATAGCAATCTCACCGTTAAAAGGTTTTAAAAGTTCTATACAAGTATAAAGTCCTAGACCTGTTCCTGTCGGTTCGCTTTCGGTTTTTTCCTCGCCTTTAGGCGGCTTGGAGGTGTAAAAAGGGTCAAAAACTTTTGGCAAATCGTCAGATGATATGCCGCATCCCGTATCTGCAATATCCATGTATATGTTCGAGTCATCTTGCCGAGTCACGATAGTTATTTCTCTGCTTTTCTTTTCCCACATAGCATCCATTGCATTATTGATTAAATTATAAAATACTTGAGAAAGATAGGAATAAATTAATGGAATACTGACAATTTCTTCGTCATAAAAGTATTTTTTTCTAATCTTATTTTTAAAATACAGGTTGCCTTCCAATAGCTGAATTTCTCGCTGCACTAAATCGTTGATATTCACCGGGTGCAAATCTTGCTTTTGCTCGTTTCGGCTTTTCATCATCAGAGTATCCATGATCTGATTGATTTTTGTGACTGCTTGAAAAATATATTTAGTATAGTTAAACAGAGAGTCTTCTTGAATTTGTGTGGCTTTTGTTTCAATCAAATCGACGCTAGTCTGGATCACTTGCAGCGGACTTTTGAGATTGTGAACCATGCCCTGAGTCAAACGTCCGATGATGGCTGTTTTTTCCTGGTTTATTAATTGCTTGGTTTTTTGTTCAACAAGTCTTTCCAGGTTTTGGTTGAGGTGGGCAAGTTCGAGGTTTTTTTCTTCTAGTTTTTTTTGCAAGCTGCGGATTGTCAAGTGGGTTTGAATCCGGCTCAAAACTTCTTCGTGCTGGAAAGGCTTAGTAATGTAGTCAACGGCTCCTGTCTGAAAGCCTTTTACTTTATCCGGCGTATCGGAAAGGGCGCTCATAAATATGATGGGAATATCTTGCGTTGACAAGTCTGCTTTCAAACGTCGGCAAGTTTCAAAACCGTCAATTCCTGGCATCATTATATCCAAAAGAATCAAGTCTGGATGGATGTAGTCAATTTGCTCGATCGCACTTTCGCCGTCTAGAGCCACTAATACTTTAAACCCGTAATTCCTTAACAACTCGAAAAGTACGTCAAGATTTGTTTGGTTGTCATCGACAATTAGTATGATGCTTCTTTCGGAATTCTTATCGTTCATATTCAAGGGAAACATTCAAATTTTTGATTTTTGAGTTGTGGGTTGTGAGGTTAAATGGGATTCAATGAATTTTTGGCGGCTCTAGAAACCCGGTTGCTTCCTAGAGGCTTCTATTTGCAATAACCCTTTGAGGAGCCGGCTGCGAGTCCGGGTCGCCCAAGCAAATTAAGTTGTCGCTTCGCGGGAGGCCAGAACACCTAATGGAGAATGGTACTCTGGGCGCGAGATTTAACTGATTTTGAGTTGTCTGTTAGCTACCGTCAATTTTAGGACAAATGTTGCTTCAAAAAATCTCGAATTTGCTTGAGCTGAAATCCTTTAGCAAGTTGGCGCAGGTGATGAACGAAAAGCCCTAATGTCGGCTCAGAATGTTCGAGTTTAGCAGTTTCTTCCAAAATAGCTTCAATATCGCCCATTGCAGCCAATCTTAACAACGCCAAGACTGACTCTGAGGCAGGAGACACCATCGTTGAGTCAGCAGCAGCAATCTCAGAAGATGCTTTTGCAGTTTGATCTGTCAGCTTTTTGGTTTGTGATCCTTCTTCGTAAACCCATTCTAGTCTCAAATGCAGGCGCAATAATTCTAAAAGCTCATTAGTTTGAATCGGTTTGGTGAGAAAATTATCGCAACCTGCAAGTATGCTCTCTTGCTTCGTAGTCTCGTAAACGTTAGCGGACAAAGCAAGGATAACCGTATCTTTTAATTCCGGCAACTGTCGCAGCCGCCTGGTAGCTTCCCAACCGTTCATTACCGGCATCAGCAAATCCATTAAAATTATATCCGGTAGAAATTCCTGTGCTTTGTGCAAGCAGTCTTCGCCGTCTGTAGCTTCTGCGATTTCAAAGCCTAAATGAAAAAGCAGCCTGTGCAACATGGCGCGATTTACTTCGTGATCGTCCACGATTAGCACTTTCCGCTGGGAGCCGATAAAACCTACAAGCCGCCTTTTTTCTTGGCGGGAGGGGAGTTCCGAACACTGGGCGACTGCTGGCAAGTCTAGATCCAACCAAAATATGCTACCTTTGCCGCAGCTACTTTGGACGCGAATTTGGCTGCCCATCATTTTGACTAATTTTTGGCTGATGGAAAGTCCCAGTCCGGTACCTTCGACGAAATTGTTATGATCGCCCACTTGATGAAAAGGCAAAAATATTTCTTCTAATTTATTCTGCCCGATGCCAATGCCCGTATCTTCGATTTGAAAGCGAATTTTAGGGGTAGGGGTACGGCCGATATTGTCTGCTATTATCCCCTCGGGCGCTTTTGTTGTTCCTAGCGACGGACTCGACATTTGCTGCGCGTCTAAATTAGCGGTTAAATTGATTATTTGAGGGGCAATTTCCGCTGTCAAACTAGAATTTTCGCCGTTGGTTTGAGGATAATTATCGGGGAAATTTTCTGCATAACCGACTTTGAATGTAACGCTGCCGCTGTTCGTAAACTTAACGGCATTGCTGAGCAAATTAATCAAAACTTGACGCAACCTTTTTTCGTCTGCCAAAATGCCGTCTGGAAGCGCTGAAACCTGCTCGTAATTAAAAGCAATTCCTTTTTGAGTAGAGCGCATCTGGAACAAATCAATAATACCTTTCACAAAACTGGAAAAATGCACCTTTGTCAGCGACAGATCCATTTTACTAGCTTCGATTTTTGAGAGGTCTAAAACATCATTAATCAGCATCAGTAGGTGGTTACCGCACTGGTGAATGTTGTTAAGACTTTCCTGTTGATCGGCGGTAAAGTTTTTATCGACTTTGAGCAGTTGAATGTATCCCAAAATCCCGTTCAAAGGCGTCCGCAATTCGTGGCTCATGTTGGCGAGAAAGTCGCTTTTAGCGCGGTTGGCGGATTCGGCGGCTTCTTTAGCTAATTGCAGGGCGGCTTCTGCAAGTTTGCGATCGGCAATTTCGGTTTGTGCTTGTTCAAAGAGCATCGATTGCTGAATGGCGATCGCCAACTGCACCCCCAATTGTTTTAGGCACTCTCCCTCCAATTGCTGCCAGGGACGCGGGGCCGTGCAGTGGTGGGCAATTAACAGCCCCCACAAGTTTTCGCCTTGCAAAATCGGCACTACCAGATTCGCTCTCACATCGAGCCGAGTCAACAAACCCAAGTGGCAGTCTGCCAGCCCGGCATTTTGAACATCTTCTATGGCTCTAATTCTGCCCTCTTGGTAAAGAGGAACGTAGGCTGACCCGAAACAGGGGTCATAAATTTCCATTCCTACAATTGGTCGGACATTTTCGGCAACCGACTCGACAGCGATAAAGCCGCTCCAATCCGGATTAAATTGGTAAATAATAGTACGGTCTACTTGCAAAAAATGTCGCACTTCTTCGACACTTTTGGTAAGAATTTCTTCAAGATTGAGAGAAGATCTAATGCGTTCCAGCATGGCTACTGCCAACTGTTCGCGCTTTAACTTTTGCCGCAAAATCAGCTCTGATTCTTTGCGTTTTGTGATATCGGTAATCACTGCAATTAAGCCGATGTAATTTCCATTAATATCTTGAATACTGTCGGCTCGCACCAGAGCAGTTACTGCTTCGCCGCTCTTAGTGTGCAGGGAAGCTTCGCCAGACCAAGAGCGACCTTGGCGAAGGCTTTTATAGATTTGTTTGTAATTTTTATGCCGGACATAAAGCGCGGTCATATCGCCAATATCATTGAGTTCTTCCACTGTGTAGCCGTAGCGCTGAATGAAGGCTTGATTGTGGTAAATAGACCGCCCTTTCAAGTCGGCGATCACGATCGCATCGCTGGTACTTTCGACGGCTTGAGTGACCTTGAGTAAAGCTAATTCTGCTGCTTTGCGATCGCTAATATCCGTCATCGAACCCACCATCCGCAGAGGGTTTCCGGCTTGATCCCAAACGGCTTGAGCGCGGGCGAGCACCCACTTATAGCTACCGTCTTTACACAGCAAGCGGTATTCGGCGGCGTAATGGGGGGTTTGGCGATCGAGATAACCTTGGATCGCTGCTTGAACTCGTGACCGATCGTCTGGATGGATGCGATCCATCCATGCGCTGTAGTTGCTGTCGATGTCGCCGTCTGTGTAACCGATAATTTCTTGCCAGCGGGCCGATCGAAAAGCTTCATTTGTTTGAAGATTCAGATCCCAAATTCCGTCTTGATTGCCTTTGAGAACTAACTGCCAGCGTTCTTCACTTTTACGCAATTCTTCTTCGGCTTGTTTGCGCTGAATATGATCGCCCAATTGAGTCGCTACAGCCTTGACCAACTCTACTATACGCGGTTCCATAATTGAGCGGTCGCGCTTGCAGAATACTAAAACTGCCAGCACCTCTGAGCTAGCGTGAATTGGCACTCCGAAACAAGCTTTCAATCCGACTGATGCCGCCATTTGCGATCGGGCAAAAAGATGATTTTTGGCTAGAGAAATATCTTCAATCCATTCTACCTTTCTGGTTGACCAAATGCGTCCAGGTACTGCCACTCCGGCGGCGAATCTAATTTTTTTACTTTCGCGGCCGAACGTATCTAAATCGCGATGGCTAGCGTACCAAGTTTCGCTGTGTTCCAAAAAAGTACCGTTAGCAGTCGGTATCCAAGCTTCCGCAAAATTCCAGCCGATCGCATTGCACAGCAACCGCAAAATCTCTGGGAGGGCGCTGTGAAAATCTGCCGACTGACTAATAGCTTGAGTTGCCGCCAGCAACAGCTTTATTTCATCTTCTGCTTGCTTGCTTTCTGTAATATCAGTTGCCGTGCCGAGAATTTGTTTTAACTTACCGTCTGCTGTTTTCGCAAATACAGTATCTCGGCTGACCATCCAGCGCCAAGAACCATCCTTGTGCCTAATTCGGTATTCAATTTCAAAGATATCCCCTTCGCTGCCTGTTTCAACTTGCTGTAAATAATCAGGCATTTTAATTGAATCTTGGGGGTGGATTAAAGTTGACATCATCCACGGTTCCATTGCCTGAATCTCCTCTACTGTATAGCCAAGAATGTGGTATATAGAAGCGTTTCCATAGATATTTTTTTTTTCAATTAAGTCACAAACATACAAAATATTAGGACTTGCCCCAGCAATTTGTTGAATGAATCGCTGGCTCTCTCGCAGTGCTGCTTCTGCTTGTTTCCTTTGGGAAATATCGCGAACAATGCAAATGATTTCCCCGTCGGGCAGCATTGTCAGCGAGACATCTATAGGGACTTCCGAGCGGTCGCGACGGCATCCTACTGCTTCGGTGCTGTAAGAACCTTTCTGCACTAAAGTCGGCAGGACTTCTTGCTCGAACCTTTGCAGCTCTGCACCTTGGTAGAATGTTTTCCAACTTTTACCTAAGATTTCTTCGAGAGAGTCGTAACCGTAGATTTTTACTCGGGCTGCGTTGCAATAAATCACCTCTTTGTCGGCACTGAATATGGCGATACCTTCGGAAGCTTGGGCCATTGCCGCTGCTTGCCTGTTGAGTTTTGACTCAAAACGTTTGCGATTGGTGATATCGCGGACGATCGCGATAATTTCGTCATCCGTGCAGAAAACAATTCTCGCTTCAAAATCGTAGAGTTCATCATTAACGGGCATTTGATATTCTACAACTTGAATCTCGCCCGTGGCGATCGCTTGTTGATTGCCCGACAAGATTTTTTCAGCAAAAGCCGCCGGCAATATGTCTTGTGCTTTTTTGCCAATTAGTGTTTTTTGTGGGATGATTTTCTCGAAATCCTTTGCAGGCTTGAAGTCTACAAAAGTGCCGTCTGCCCGACAGCGAAATATCATGTCTGGTATCGCATTTAAAAGAGCGCGGTTAGTGGCTTCGCTCTTACGCAATTCAGCTTCAGCTTGCTTGCTAAATGTAACGTCCCGGGCCACTGCATAAATCAAACCTTCTTCTGCAAACGGCGATGCTGTCCACGACAGCCATTTATAAGTACCATCTTGGCAAATATAGCGATTTTCTAAGCTAATAACGGGGTGGCTTTTTTTAAGTTTTTCTAATTCCGCTACAGTAATTTCTAGGTCTTCTGGGTGGACGAATTCTATCAAAGGTTTGGCTAAGATTTCATCACTGCTATAACCTAATACATTTGACCAAGCGGGGTTTAAGCGTTTAAAATACCCATCCAAACCTGCAATGCAAAGTAAATCCAGCGAGAGATTAAAAAATCGATCGCGGTCTTGCTGGGTTTGTTTCAATTCGGTAACATCCATCACCAAACCGTCCCAAACTATATCACCGTTGGCTTGCCTTTCTGGCTTCGACGCGCCTTGCAGCCATTTCACTCGATCTCCCATAACTTGCCGCCACTGGTGTTGCCAAGCTTGCTGAGTCGCCGCCGAAGTTGCGATCGAGCGCTGCAAGCCTGAGATGTCGTCTGGGTGAACTGTTGCAAAAGCCAAAGTGGCATTTTCTTCTATTTGTTCTGGTTTTAAATTGTATATCTGCCAACTGCCGGAAGAAACGTAAGTAAAAGATATTTTACCATCTACATAAAGCCGATATTGATAAATCATTCCCGGCACGTTGTCGGTCATTATTTGAAATCGAGCTTCGCTTTCCTGCAACGCAATTTGCTGGCGTTTGTATTCGGTCACATCTCGCATTGTACCCACCAACATTTTACGGCCATCGGCCTTGTTAAAAACTGTTTTTTTGGTAGATATAATGCGTTCTTTCCCGCCGCTATCGGTAAAATTTTCTTCTGTTTCCTGAGAAAGACTTCTTTGCAATACTTGCTCGTCTTGTTGCCAAAAAAAAGCCGCTTGTGCTGGGGGTAAAAAATCGTATCCTGACTGGCCAATCAGTTCCGATCGCCTTTTTCCTATCAAATTGCAAAAAGCATCGTTTAATACGATCCATCTGTGCTGCTCATCTTTAACAAAAATCGGGTCAGGAGTCGAATTAATCGTGTGATTTAAAAACTCTTCTGATGCTTTTAATTGAGCTTCGTAACGGTAGCGATCGCTCACGTCCAAGACTACTTTAATCAGGCGGTCTATTGAGCCGTCTTGGGCGCGAATACAGCGCAGGGAAACTCTAGTATAAACTGTTTTTTCGTCTTTTCGGCGCCACCTTTGGTCTAAAACATAGCCTTCACTGTCCCCTGCCAAAATTTTATTTAACTGCTCTAAACTCGACTGCAAGTCTTCTGGAAAAATCCACCTCTCCCAATTCTCATCCCAAAAATCCTGGCGATCGTATCCCAGCAAATCGCACAAAGCATCGTTTACTTCCAACCACTCGCATTTTTCTGGTGCTGAGGGGCAACTCGGAGGAGCCAGAATGGCAATGCCGACGAGAGAATTCTCGACTACCGAGCGATATTTTTCTTCGCTTTTTCGTAAAGCTTCTTGGTTGTGCTGTCGCTCGACTGCATAACGAAGCGATCTAATTAACACTTCGCTGTCAATTTTTCGCTTGACTAGATAATCTTGAGCTCCGGCTTGGATTGACTGCACGGCAAGCTCTTCATCGTTGCGGGCAGTCAGTACGACAATCGGAGTATTTAGGCTATATTCTTGTATTTTGACAATTGTATTTAAGTCTTGGCTGTCGGGCAGCGAAAGATCTAGTAAAATCACATCAAAATGTTCGCTGACCAAAAGTTGCTGTGCTTTGCTGAGACGGTCTGTACAACTTACTGATAGCCTCTGGGGTTCGGCTCTACTGACGTTTGTTTGTAATAATAATTCTTCAATCAGATCGGCTTCTGCTTGATTGTCTTCGACCAGAAGAACTTTAAAGCCGTTTCGCTTTGCGGGTGGGCTCAAAACTGATATCATATACCTTGTTTTTTGTCATAAGGCAGTTTAGCCAACTATTATAGCATATAAAGAATTGTATAGCCACAAATCCCGCCGTTCCCAGTTAAAAACTCTTTGGTTCAACAATTACAATGCACTCTATATCATAGTTGGACTCTTCTCAAAAATGGGCTTTCCAGCGCGTTTCACAAAGAATAAATTTTCTTGGGAGAGCTTCTTCTGATCTACCCGTAAAAGCCTTATTGAAAATCGTGCAATATCTGCTGATATCTATGCCACTGTGTTTTTCCTCTAAGTAGGTCAACGCAATCAGAGGGAAAATTTTTAGGGTTTTTAGAAGCTCGGTTTCAGGAGGAAACTAAGCTGCTTAGTATTTTTTTTGGGTGATCGCCTCTGTGACCCTATTTTAGATTTTAGATGTACTCCACAGATGAATCGGGGAGGTTGAACTAGAATCTCAAATTTTGGGCGACTCACGACTCCTGTCGGAAAATAAGTATCGGTTTTTGGGCGGGTTCAGCCGATCGCGCGATCGAACCCCATCCTTTGTTGCCCTTGGATTCCGCTACCAACAGAATCCGAGCGATATCCCCGCACCAATGAGCGCTCAACGCCAAAAAAGCGGTGGGAACTATCTTCGCTATTCATTTTTTTACCAGTTCTTTTATGATACCTTACATAAACTCATTACAGCGATTTCTTTACTTTTTGCAATCAAATAAAATATCTCAACAGGCCTTGCTATTTAGCCAAAAAGTGATAATCTTGAAATAGAGGCAATCGAAAACTCGGTTGATACAGCCTAGGAAAAAATCAGAGAATTTTGGTAACAAAATTACAATTAAAAATAAGCTGTTTTTTGTTTTCTGTTCCTGGACAGAACTGAGATGAAGTTGAGAGGTAAAAAGCAATGCTCGACAATTTAGCAATTGAACAAAAAGCCGGGTTAATTCCCAAAGAAAAAGCCTTAGTATTGTTGTTTGATGAAGTCGGCATCGCCGACATCCCATTAGTAGGCGGTAAAAATGCTTCTTTGGGCGAAATGATTCAACAATTAACCGCCCAAGGAGTCAGAGTTCCCAACGGATTTGCAACTACAGCACACGCTTATCGGTACTTTATCCAGTCAGCGGGTTTAGAAGCTAAATTGCGCGAAATTTTTGCCGATTTAGACGTAGAAGATCTGCAGAACCTGCGACAAAAAGGCAAGCAAGCGCGGGCACTGATTCTGGACACACCATTTCCGCGAGAATTACAAGCGGCGATCGCGGATGCTTACGAAAAATTGTGCGATCGCTACGGCGACAGTACAGACGTAGCAGTGCGTTCCTCCGCCACCGCCGAAGACTTACCAGACGCCAGTTTCGCCGGACAGCAAGAAACCTACCTCAACGTCCAAGCTTGCGCTGGCGTCCTCGAATGCTGTCACAAATGCTTTGCTTCCATATTCACCGATCGCGCGATTTCCTACCGCCAACAGCGGGGTTTCGACCACTTTGAAGTCGCCCTATCAGTCGGCGTCCAAAAAATGGTGCGATCGGACTTAGCATCCTCCGGCGTCATGTTCAGCATCGACACCGAAACCGGATTCAAAAACGCCGTATTAGTAACCGCCGCCTACGGATTAGGCGAAAACGTCGTGCAAGGAACCGTCAACCCCGACGAATACTTCGTCTTTAAACCAACATTAAAACAAGGTTTTCGCCCGATTTTAGACAAACGCCTCGGCAGCAAAACACTCAAAATGGTGTACGACATCGGCGGTTCTAAATACACCAAAAACGTCTCCGTGATAGCAGCAGAAAAAAATAAATTTGCCATACAAGATGATGAAATTCTGCAACTAGCAAAATGGGCAGTAGTCATCGAAGAACACTACTCTAAAGTGCGCGGGACTTATACCCCGATGGACATTGAGTGGGCAAAAGACGGCAATACGGGCGAATTGTTTATTGTCCAAGCGCGACCCGAAACAGTACAATCTCAAAAGTCTGCTAAAGTTTTGCGAAACTACAAATTGCAAGGTAGCAGTGCAGTTTTAGCAAAAGGACGCGCCGTTGGCGAATCAATCGGACAAGGCCCAGCCCGCATAATTTTAGATGTACACAGAATCGCTGAATTTCAATCAGGAGAAGTTTTAGTTACCAACAAAACCGACCCGGATTGGGAACCGATTATGAAAAAAGCAAGTGCGATCGTCACCAATTCCGGCGGCCGCACTTGTCACGCCGCCATCATAGCCAGAGAAATGGGAATTCCCGCCATTGTCGGCACCGGCGACGCCACTCAAATCTTGAAAAATCATCAAGAAATCACTGTTTCTTGTTCCGAAGGAGACGAAGGCAAAGTTTATTCCGGTTTGCTTCCTTTTGAAATTCAGGAAACTGCGATCGAGAATTTACCCCGCACCCGCACTCAAATTTTAATGAATGTCGGGAACCCAGAAGAAGCCTTTGGTTTATCAGCAATTCCTTGCGACGGCGTAGGCTTAGCGCGCCTAGAATTCATCATTGCCAATCACATTAAAGCACATCCGCTGGCACTGATTCACTTTGACGAATTGGTGGATGAATCAGTCAAGGAAGAAATTGCAGAACTCACAGCACTTTACCAACACAAACCCGATTTCTTCACCGACAAACTAGCCTACGGAATTGCCACAATTGCCGCCGCATTTTATCCAAATCCAGTTATCGTGCGGATGAGTGATTTCAAGAGCAATGAATATGCTAATCTTTTGGGAGGGCGGCAGTTTGAACCCAAGGAAGAAAACCCAATGATCGGGTGGCGTGGCGCCTCTCGTTATTACGACCCGAATTACCGCGAAGCTTACGCTTTGGAATGCAAAGCATTAAAGCGAGTTCGCGACGAAATGGGCTTGACCAATGTAATTCCGATGATTCCATTTTGTCGCACCCCAGATGAAGGGCGAAAAGTGTTAGCCGAGATGGCAAAACACGGTTTAGTTAAGGGCGAGAACGGCTTGCAAGTGTATGTGATGTGCGAATTGCCGAGCAATGTCATATTTGCTGACGAATTTGCCCAAGTTTTTGACGGATTCTCCATCGGCTCTAACGATTTAACTCAGCTAACATTAGGATTAGACCGGGATTCTGCTTTAGTCGCCCACATTTTTGACGAACGGAATGAAGCTGTCAAGCGAATGGTAGCAATTGCGATTAAAGCTGCCAAGAAGTACGATCGCAAGATTGGGATTTGCGGTCAAGCGCCCAGCGATTATCCGGAGTTTGCTCGTTTCTTGGTTGAGTTGGGAATTGATTCGATCAGTTTGAATCCCGATTCGGTTTTGAAGACTTTGTTAGATGTGGCTAAGGTGGAGGGCGCGGGTTCGTTGATGGATTTAGCGGGGGATATTGCTAAGGTTTAACCGTTTTGGTTTTGGAGATCAACCGGGTTTCTCAAACAATAGTTACCCCATGTTCTGGCTTGGTTGTTTTTGAAATCGACTCGGTTTCTCAGATGTATTCCTGTAAAATAATCGCTCTCCCGTCTATAGTGATGAATCCAAGTCCTCTAATTTTTATCAGGACTTGCATTCGTCACTACAAACCTATTTGATTGCTGATAATTGACCTGACATAATATCACATCATATCAGCACTTCTGGCTTGGTTGAACCCTGGCGCTGCGCGCGATCGCCCTCCTCAGCCGCCAGCTAACGGTTAACACACGGGCGGCATAGTTTGAGAATTGAGCGGGAACTTTTCTTATTTAAAACCGTCTTTTAGGGGAGGATTTTCTGTTGCCATCGCCTAAATCAACAAACATATTCTCCACATAAGCTCTGAAAATGTGCTAACTGCTCTCCTGATTATTTTCATAGGTTTAGCTCCGTCGCTGCTGTCTTTGTGGGTGATGCGCTCTGCCCAGAGCCAAGCCCGCGACAGAATTGCAGCGGCCAGACTTGCGGTAGCGAATAGACCTATGCGAACTCAACTACCAACTGCCGATCGCACTTACATACAAAGCCTCGGTTATTCGATCGGCGATATCACTTGCGAGTATAACGCCCGCTCTAATTACCTTCGCTGCGCTGTCAATCCTTCTGGGCCCTGTCAAGATTGTCGGTACTACCAAGCCAGAACTCTTGACGCTCGCGGTGAAAAGATATAGTTTATATTGGTGCTTGTATCTACGCCTATTTGCGGATGTAATAATCAATGAGTTAAGATGTACTTACGTGTAAGGATTATTGTTGGAGCTTGTTTTGGACGACCCACGCCCCAACTCAGCAATTAAAACCTAATCGAGCATTATTGCTTGGTTACAGTTGCCATAACGGGCGGATTGCGATCGGTGTTTTTCTAGTTGACCACTTACGATCAGAAACCAGGTTTAGATGATAAATTTTGGTTGGGCGGCGAGAAATCTAGGAATAAATTGGGTTTCTAGTCTCCTGGTCGTAACTCCTGCAGTTAAGAAAATTAGCCAATAAAAATCGTAAGTAGCTGAGGGGCAAATCTCCAAATCAGTTTCTCCAAAACATCATGAAAAATTCTGCACGAAACATTGTCCCGAGCATTTATCTTAAACAGAAACTCGCTCGAAGACTCTAAGTTGACAGTTTGAGAAGTTAGTTGTGGGCTGCACGAATCTGTTTTTGCGATCGTCGCGAAACAGTCTCATACCTAGATGGCTATCTCCAGACTCCAAGTCATGAATTTTTAAGACGCTTCGTCGATACAGGGTATGCCGATTTCAATTGAATCTCATATGTTGCACCATTTTCAAGAATAAGCTTTCTGGCCTGTTCCACAAAGAGTGAATTTTCTTATCGGCTGGGCAGGAGAACCCCCCCATAAAAGGGTTATTGAGAATGGTAAAAGATCTCAGTTGAATGACACTTCGGGCACAGCCGACATAATTATGTGACGGCTATCACTCCCTAATTAATGTCTAGTTGCTATTGTGAACAGGGTTTGCGCGCCAAAACCAAAGAAACCGAGTTTTTTACCGGGAGCGAAGGCTACCAAGAAGTCTTTTAGTCCCTCAAACCAGGTTTATACGTCCCGAAATAGTGAATTTTCTCTGCAAATAAAGTGCATTAGACGATGTACAGAAAACCTCATCAATTAAATTTTTGAGAACTCGTGTTATTATCTACTGCGCGATGTAAGAGATAGGCGTGTAACAGATACACTCCCTAAAAGAAAAGAAAAAAGCCGAAGGCAAAATATCACCCGATAGAGAGATTATTGGGATTTCAACCCCAAATCCTCAGCGCTTCTGCCGGCGATATTTGCAATGCTATCCAATATCTATATAGCACTGCTTTGTGCTGAGAAAAATTTGCTTTTTGCTCTTGATCCAAGTCAAGCAGCAGAGCATCTTACTCTGCAATTAAACCTTTTCAATAGGTGATAATTATCATCGGGAAATGGGTACATCATCTACAATCCGTGAGCCAATTTGACCATGCAAAGCATCTGCAACAAATCAATCTTTTTAACCCCAAAAATATGTGAATCCCCCGCAAGGATTGCGGGCGCCAAATCCCGAACAACAGCAACTTATCATCATAAAAAACCAATAAAACAAGTAAAAATAGAGGAGTGTTTCCTGTCCCATAAACTTCGTGCGGACACGAGAATTGGGCATCCCCACAGAGAATTTTTGCAAGCAACCGTAATGGAAAATCCCCTGTGGTTACCGCCTCGGACTATAAAAAATGTACTGTTCCTAGATGCCAGAGTAGAGAACGGCGACAGCTTGGCAAGAGGAGCAACAGCCGATACAGAGGTATTTGTACTGGACTCGACGCGGGATGGAGTCGAGCAAATTACTAGAATTTTGGCTAATTACAGCGATTTAGACAGCCTTCAGATAGTTTCTCACGGTCGAGAAGCGGGGGTGCAGCTAGGGTTGATCGAACTCTGCAACGACAACTTACAAACCTACAGCCATTTGTTACAGCAGTGGGGAAAAGTCCTCAGCGAGAGAGGAGATATCTTGTTATTCGGGTGCAGCGTCGCAGCGGGGGAAAACGGCGAGGCCTTCGTGCGGAGGCTGAGCTTGATTGTCGGTGCAGATATTGCAGCTTCCGACAACTTGACGGGGAGTGCGGCACTCGGCGGCGACTGGCAATTAAAATTTGCGACCGGGGAAATAAAGGCGAGAATCGCCATTGAAAAAGAAGTGCTCGAAGCTTACCCTTACCCCCTCGGCACATTAGTTAACGAAACCTTCAAAAACTCCACAGTTAGGGGGCCTTGGATTTACGGGGGAAACGACGGGGCACTGTTCGATCCCAGCAGTAACCTTCCAGCAGCCGATCAACTTATCCCCGGCATTACCGGAGGCACAGTATCCGGCGTACTTCCGGCTTTGGGCGGTGCAAGTCCCGGCGATGGCGCTCTGCTATTAACTCCAGCAGTAAACCTTCGGGAAGCCTTCGTCATCTACAACAACCCCATTCCTTCAACCGACGGTCTCAGAGTCCAGTTTGATTTTTATTCTTACGGTTCAAGCGGGCAATTTGAGGCTCCGCAACAATTTATTAGTCCTCAGCCAGGGGACGGGCTGGGTTTTTTCTTGATTGACGGCACTGTTAGTCCAACAAGGACTGGGGGTTATGGCGGTTCTGTGGCTTACGCTCCACGAACTGGTATACCCGGTATTGAGGGAGGTTATTTAGGCATTGGGCTTGACGAGTTTGGCAATTTTTCAACATCCACAGAAGGGCGCTCTGGCCCCGAGCCGCCTCGGATTCCCGGCTCCTCTATTGGTTCTTTCAGACCTGATTCAGTAACTGTTAGAGGAAATCAAGCAGACGGTTATCAGTTTTTAACAAATGCGATCGTTCCCTTCGGCATCGATAACATTCCTACGAGCATTGACTTTAGTGGCCCTATTGCCGGCGGCAGTTTTAATTTCAGCAATACGTTCACGAGCGATCGCAATTTAGCCAAAAGATCCGTTCAAATTACGCTGAATCCATCTAATGATCCGGTGGAACCCTCTCGCCTCACCGTTGCCTTCGATGAAAATTTCGACGACATCTACGAAACTACATTGATCGATATCCCCAACTTGGCAACCGAAAACGGCCGAGTACCGCCAATTTTCAAATTTGGTTTTGGCAGTTCCACAGGAAGCGCCAACAACATTCACGAACTTCAAAACCTGGTAGTTGAAACTATCAATCCTCCCAGTATCGCCGCTGAGGTTGCCACTATCAAGACCGGCCCGCAGTTCGTCAAGCCCGGAAGCAGCATTACCTACACGATTACTACTGTAAACCGGGGGCCAGCGCCTGCTACAAATGTTCTGATTCAAGACGAAATACCTTTAGAACTGCTGCGTCCGGGCGGATCGCCGCCGGTTCTCAGTGCGTCCAACAACGGCACTTACGTGAACCAAACGAAGGCAGTCACCTGGCCGTTAATTCCCGTTCTCAATGCGGGTGAGACTCTGACTTACACCCTGACTATTGATTTGCCGCCCGGTTTAACCAGCGGTAGCAGTTTTGCCAACGTTGCATTCAGCACTAGCTCGACTTTCGACCCCGACCTTAGCAACAACAGCGGTATAGTCGCGCCAGGGCAAATCGAGGGGCCTGGTGTAGTTTTTACCACAGTTGTCGATACAGTCGCGGATTTAGTTACTACCAAAAGTGGCCCTGTGACTACCTCCGCCGGGTCAAGCGTCGCCTACACATTGACTACGACTAACATCGGGCCAGACCCCGCTGCCGATGTGACCATCACTGACAGCATTATTCCGGGTTTAACAGGAGTCAGCGTATCGGACGGCGGCACTTATGACCCAGTTTCGGGCATTGTCACCTTCCCAGCACTGACGGCGCTGGCAAATGCGGCTACTGCGACCCGCACCATCAGTTTCATTGCCCCAGCCACCCGTACCGACATCAGCAACACCGCCCGGAGTAGCGCGGCGACTTTCGATCCGATCGCCACTAACAACAACGGCTCGACAACCAACAAAGACGGCACTCCCACCAACTCTACGGTTACGACAAGTATTGCGCCCAACGCGGATCTTGTTACCACGAAAACCGGCTCTACGAGTGCTACGGCCGGTAGTTCGGTCAGCTATACGATCGCCACAGTCAACTTAGGTCCAAGTCCTGCAGAAGCTGTAACCATCACAGACAGCATAGTTCCGGGGTTAACCGGAGTCACGGCATCTAACGGTGGCGTTTACGATCCAGTGACAGGCATTGTCACCTTCGCGCCCGTGGCAATCGCCAACGCGGAGACACTCACCCGGACGATCGACTTCACAGTACCGCCCACCCTAACTTCCATTAGCAACACGGCCAGAAGTACCTCCATCACTCCGGACTCCACTCCGGCCAACAACAACGGTACAAACCCCAACGCCACCGTCACCACCTCGATCAATGCTGTGGCCGATGTTGCCACCCAAAAAACGGCTCCGGCCAGCATCCAGGTGGGCGACACGCTACTTTATACAATTACTACTACCAACTTAGGCCCGAGTCCCGCGACCAACGTAGTTATTATCGACAGCCTGATTCCCGGCTTAACTAATGTCAGCGTGTCCGATGACGGAACCTACAATCCTGACACAGGGGCGATCGATTTCCCAGCGATCGCGACTTTAGCCAGCGGCAGCAGCGTCACCCGCACCCTGATGTTTGTACCGCCGCCTACCCTGACGAGCATCACCAACATTGTCTTGAGTCGAGCGTCCACTTTTGACCCGGACTTAACCAACAACGACGGCTCGACAGTCGCATTGCCCGGTCAGGCGGGGGGGCAAGTTATTACCTCGATCGATGCTGTGGCCGATGTTGTCACCCAAAAAACGGCTCCGGCCAGCATCCAGGTGGGCGACACGCTACTTTATACAATTACTACTACCAACTTAGGCCCGAGTCCCGCGACCAACGTAGTTATTATCGACAGCCTGATTCCCGGCTTAACTAATGTCAGCGTGTCCGATGACGGAACCTACAATCCTGACACAGGGGCGATCGATTTCCCAGCGATCGCGACTTTAGCCAGCGGCAGCAGCGTCACCCGCACCCTGATGTTTGTACCGCCGCCTACCCTGACGAGCATCACCAACATTGTCTTGAGTCGAGCGTCCACTTTTGACCCGGACTTAACCAACAACGACGGCTCGACAGTCGCATTGCCCGGTCAGGCGGGGGGGCGAGTCATTACCTCGATCGATGCTGTAGCCGACCTGGTTACGTCCAAAAGCGGTCTCACATCTGCTCCTGCTGGTAGTTCCGTGACTTATACTATAACTACCGCAAACAATGGGCCGAATGCTGCTGAAAACGTAGTGATTACAGACAGCATCATTCCCGGTTTAACGGGAGTCAGCGCTTCCGATAACGGCACTTACGACCCAGTGACAGGGGTTGTCACCTTCCCAACAATTCCCAGTTTGACTAGGGGCACCAACATCAACCGCGAGGTAACAGTAGTCGTTCCAGCGACGGGCACCATTAGCAATACTTCCCAGAGTCGAGCGACCACTTTTGACCCCGAACCCAGCAATAACAACGGTTCCGAGTCCCGAGCCACTGTCACCACCGCCATTTTACTCGCGCAGCCAACACCCAACAAGCTTCCATCAGCCGACAGTAGCAATGTGGCGATCGCGCCCAACAGCGTTGTCCAAATTAGCGGGCTCGGAGGCAGAGACTCAGACGGCACAGTGGTTACATTCACCATCAGCACCCTGGCGCCGGCAAATCAAGGCGTCCTGTTCTTGGGCGACCCCGCAACAGGGGGAATCGCTGTCACGGCAGGTCAAACGCTGACAGCCGAGCAAATGACGCAGTTATTCTTCGAGTCGGCTGGCAATTTCACAGGAGCTAATTTTACCTACAGCAGCAAGGACAATCTCGGTGACAGCAGTCCTGCCGCCACCGTTTCTCTGGTGTCCCTGGCATTCAACTACCCGCCGGTACCCACAAACATCAGCAAGACACTGGCGTCAAACAGCACCGTCAACCTCACAGGGCTCACGGCAAAAGACCCCGACAACTCGATCGAATTCTTCACTATCAACACCCTGCCGGCGGCAACTCAAGGCGTCCTGTTCTTGGGCGACCCCAGCCAGGGAATCCGGATCACGGCAGGCCAAAGACTTAGCGCAACTCAAATCAGCCAGTTATTCTTCCAAGCAACCAGCGAATTCGCAGCCACCAACTTTACCTACAGCGCCACAGACAGCCGCGGCGCCATTAGTCCAGCCCCCGCTACAGCCTCCCTGCTAGCACTATTACCTCCCACCGACCAGCCACCCGTCGCCAACAACTCCAGCCTCCCTGTGTTGCTGGGAAGAACCGTGAACATCCCCGGACTCGGAGGAACCGACCCCGACGGCACGGTGGTTTCCTTTACCGTAAACACCTTGCCACCAGCCAATGAAGGCACGCTGTTCTTGGGCGACCCCAGCCAGGGAGTGCGGGTCACAGCAAGTCAAACCCTGACAGCCGAGCAAATTACCCAGTTGTTCTTCCAGGCGTCCAGTAATTTCACAGGGGCAAACTTCACCTACAGCGCTACAGATAACCTCGGCGCCACCAGTGCGGCAGTCGCCACTGTTTCTCTCATTCCCCTTAAGGAAGCGATACCGACGCCGACACCCGCGCCGATACCAACACCCGCGCCGACGCCAACACCAACTCCCGCGCCGGAACCAACACCAACACCACCAACACCAACTCCCGCAGCGGAACCAACACCTGCGCCGGAACCAACACCCACACCAACACCCGCCCCGACGCCCATACCCGCAGCGGAACCCGCCCCGGTGCCCATACCCGGGCTAACACCAACTCCAACACTCGCGCCGGAACCAACACCCGCACCGGCACCAACACCCACACCGGCAGCGGCACCAGCCCCGACGCCCATACCCGCGCCGACGCCCATACCCACGCCGGAACCGGAACCAACTGCAACTCCAACACCACCAACACCAACAACACCAGCGCCAAAACCAGCCCCCGAACCAACACCAGCGCCAGAACCAACCCCCATATTCAACCCAGTACCCGAACCCGATACCAGTTGCGGTTGCGACCCCTTGCCCTTGCTGCCCCCGCTCACATTTATCCCACCCCAGCCAGAGCAAATACTTAACTTCGACTCAAACGCCGCCCAACTCATCGACATCCAAAACACCAGCATCGGCACTGGCGGAAACGATTCCTTAACAGGAAACGAAACCAACCAACTATTTCTTTCCCAAGACGGCGACGACACAGTGTTAGGTGAAGCAGGCAGCGATATCGCTTTCGGCGACCAACAGCGAGACTTGATCGCAGCAG
>NZ_JAUBQX010000110.1:1516-2691 GCF_036701505.1 Microcoleus sp. Pol11C2 | reverse complement strand
GGTAGGGTCGAAAGAAGATGTTACCATCTTCTCCCTCCCATTCGGAACCGTGCTTGCTACTTTCATAGCACACGGCTACTCGGGTGTACTCTTGTCATTTGAGGGCTTCCCTTTCTTCCGACTTGTTTTGTGTTTCTTTCCTGAAGATACGAGTTCCAGGTTATGTTCCCTGATTAATTTCAAGTCGGTTTTGGTTTTAACATCGTGACAATGCCGATGCAATAGTTGAAGATTTTTGTACTCATCCTTACCTCCGATGGCTCTGGGGACGATATGGTCAACTTCCATTACATCTTCATTTCTGAAAATAAATTCGCAATGAGAACATTTACCCTTCTGCTTTTTTAAGAGCAGTGCCAATCGACTTGGCAATTCAGGGTTTTTTCCCATTCTTGAACTCCAATAAACTAGGTCGCCATCGAAGGGACTTTTATCTCCTTTAACTTTTACATAGTCGGTGCTGCTACACTCGAATTCTCTATGGTTTAGTAACCGAAGGGGGTTCGATCCCTCTTCTCTGGTTGAGAATACCCAGTTATTACCGCCAATGGTGTGCCAATACAGTTGGTGTCCTGCATTGATGTTTCCGCAACGGCGTTTTGCCCAGCGTCGAAGTTTCAGGTATGTGAGGGTATCTTGTTTGGCGAGTTCTCCAACGGTTTTAGCGTCAGATTTTGCATAGAAAGAAGTCCATCCCCTTATTACAGGGTTTAAGTCTCTAATTAACGCCGATTGTGGCGATGACCTATGTTTTTTGATGATTCTTCCGATTTCCTCTTGATGAGCCTTACTTGCCTTCTTATTTGGGGTGATGATTGTATTGAAACCTAATATCTCACCGTGCGTACTTAAACTGCTCCGATGTTTTCCAGCAGGGTATTGCCTGATGTGATGACCTAAAAAGTCAAAACCCGCTTTACCATCCTCACTTAATTCATCCTTGAAAGTGTGAGTTAGCCTCGTCTTCTCAGGTTTTAATTCTAAACCCATGCCAGTTAACCATTCCGAGATTATCTCTCGGCATCTTTGGACTAAGGTTTTTTCTTCACATAGAATTACAAAGTCATCAGCGTACCGGATAATATTTGGTCTGCCTACAAATTTCCCAAATCGGGAAGTTGACTTTTTTAAGTATCCATTTCCATTTACTGGAAACTCTTTTTCTATGCGTTGCT
>NZ_JAUBQX010000110.1:0-1416 GCF_036701505.1 Microcoleus sp. Pol11C2 | reverse complement strand
CAAACCGTGGAGGGCAATGTTTGCCAGTAGCGGAGAAATGACCCCACCCTGTGGCGTACCCTCAGATGTTGCAGTGAACACTCCATCGTCAATTACTCCAGATTTTAGCCAGGATTTTACTTGCCTCCTGACTTTGCCTCTTGTGTTCAACTTTTGGAGTAGTTCATAATGGTTGATGCGGTCGAAACACTTTGCTATGTCTGCATCTAATACAAACTTCGCTTTATGTTGAATACAGAATTTAATCTGCATAATAGCATCGTGGCATGACCTGCCCGGTCTAAAACCATAGCTGTTTGGCTCAAAAATTGCCTCCCATTCCGGCTCAAGTGCGGATTTTACTACGGCTTGTAAGGCTCTGTCGTACATCACAGGTATTCCCAGCGGGCGTTTTTCATTACTTCCTGGTTTTGGTATCCAAACTCTTCTAGTCGGTTTGGATCTGCCAGTTAGTTTTAATTCCCTTGCCAGTTCTAGACGTTCTGCTGGGGATAAGCTTTTAAGCCCGTCCACTCCTGCCGTCTTTTTACCAGTATTGTCCTGACTTACCCTTCTTACTGACAAAATCCTATTAGACCAAGACCTCATCAGCGTCTTTTGAAGTTTACGAACTTTCTTGACATCTCCACGACGGGAAGCAGCGAAAATGCGTTTTTGCAACTTGAAAACATATCTTTCAGCTTGACGCCAATTAATAGCTTTCCATCCCTCTGTATTTGTTTCCAAATCAGATTTAGGCTTGTCCATTACTAATTACACCTTTTCACTTAATCACCTTCGCGGTTTACGTCTGCATATCCTGGGTATTACCCCATCCCTTTTTCGGCATTACCTGTTATTTCAGGTTAGGCATTAGCTTCTTAAACCATCCCAGCCTTTTGCAGCCTGTAGCCTGACAGCGTACCTCAACAATTGATTTTGAAGAGGAGCATACAAAAGGGTTACTTCGTTCCTACTTTCCATTGATTAAATCCGTTAGGGTTTGTCTTTCCGCCGGGGTTCTAGGTTGTGCGCTATCTCGGTAGTAGAATCCTGATAGTCCTTACCCTTGTCAGATATTCCTGACACAGAAGTTCAGATTTCTCTGAGCGAGCTTATATCCTCTGGTAATAAGTTACGACGGTTATATCAACAATTCGTTAGCTTGCGCTTCTACCCCACGACTTCATTACTGGAGTAATGATTCGGTTATAGGATTTTTGCTTGCGGTGTCGGTATTCAGCTATCCCGATTGCCCGCGTTCACCCTCGCTTTACACAAAGGTTGTCAATCTTTGTGTAGAGGAAACCAGATTTTAACTCTGGTTCTTTGTGTGCTTTCAATCACGCACCATGATGTCAGGACTTGATTTATTGTGGATTTTAGTTATGATGTTGATTTGCGCCTTCATCTTTCCCGTTTTCCCCTAGTTTTCTT
>NZ_JAUBQX010000047.1:0-47905 GCF_036701505.1 Microcoleus sp. Pol11C2 | reverse complement strand
TGCCTGACTAGGAAGTAATCTTCCTGTCTCTTTTTTTCGCTTTAGTAGTGCTTGTACCGTACTTTTACGCTCCTTGACATCTTTCTGATACTTTCCGAATAGAGGTGTTACCTGCCTCGTAAGTGTCAACGCTATTTTGACGCATATCTAGGGAGTAGGGTTTCATTTTGCTCTTTTTTACCACCTCTACTATTGTACCTAATTGTTAAGCAAAGTGCTGTAACTATGAACTTAACCTTTCATAATGACTTTTGCAAGAGGTCTAATAATTTCCCGCTCTTAGGTATCTCTATTAAGATGCGATTACCCTGGCATTGTGTAATCTACCAGAAAAATTGTGCGTATTCGTAATCGCTATTGGCACATTACAGAAGATAAATTGTGCAGAATTACCGATCGACTAAAAACACAATTCCCAATTCCCCAATTTCATCGCATTTCAGGAACTCTCACAGTCTCTGTAGGAGGCATAATTGCCTCTTTAGCATTCAACTTTTGATTCAACTCTCGAATCCGGCGCGACAGCAAGCGAATAATATTCACAGCAATTCCTGGCGTTTCATCAATCGCGTCGTATAGCTGCATTTGAGTCAGCATCAAACACTCGGATTGTTCGACAGTAGAAATAGAAGCCGATCGAGGTTCTGCATCAAACAGCGACATTTCCCCGAAACAAGCCCCCGCTTTCAATTGTGCTAAATCCCGATCGCCTATATGCACCCGCACCGTTCCCGATACCAAAATATAGAGAGATCGACCTTCTTGTCCTTCCGTAAAAATCCTGTGCTTGGAAGGAAAAGAAAGTTCATCCATTACCGATGCTAGACGGACGAGAAAATCATCCCGCAGTTCCTTAAAAATCGGAACCTCCCTCACAAACAATAGGCGTTCGACGCTTGTTAACATAATGAGATGCAGTGATTAATTGAAACTTAAAAACAGGAAGGAGAAGGGGAATAAAAACCGTTGACGGTTGACGGTTAACTGTTGACTGACAATCACAACTGCCAACTGACAACTGACTAATGTTACCTTTTTCCCCCAGCACCGAACTCTGCCATCATCTCTTCAACTTGAGCGGATACCAAATTATCGGGGTCATTTTGCAGCCTGGGCAACAATTCGACCAAAGCCCGCGGCGAAGCTATTTTTAAATAGGCTAACACTGCTTCGCGGACAAAACCCGTCGGGTGTTGCAGACAGACAAGAGTTTGTTGAGCCGTAAGACTCCAGCGCGCTTCTCTCGCCAAGTGAAAGCAGCAGGCCAAGGCCCAATCCGAAAGGAAGTGGCGCAATTCTAGCAAGCGGCGCAAACGATCGCTAGGGGCTAGAGGTTTGTAAACCATCAATTCCGAGAGATTGCTCAATTTTTCTCTTTCCGAGTGTTGATCTAACAAATTGATGAGCGATCGCTTCCTAGCTATATCTACAGTATTATCGAGAATTTCCAATCCCCTAGCAACCAAAGAAGGTTGGCCAGAAGCAATGTTGAAAGCAGCGGCTTGTACGGTGTCCAGCGGATAAAGAAACTTCATCAGCAAAAAACACCGCTCCCTAGCATCAGCTTCCAACCCCGCCAGAGCACGCTGCAACAATTGAGCCGTATCGTTCCCAGGTTCCCGGGCGCTGTTGGCCTCTCGCTCTGAGAAATTGCCGTAGCTTGTTACCCCAGACAAATCTACCAGACCTGCATAAATTTGACCGATAAACATTAATTCCTGTTCGATAAGAGTTTCCAAGCCGCTACGGCCGATGCGGTCTAGAACCCCTTCTATCCCCGCTTCCGAAGGCATTTTTAACAGGATGCGGAGGATATTGCGCCTTGTCGTTCCCCAAGCCGTCATCAAATTGCTGACCAAAATGTCGATCGCCTCCGGAGTTCCAATTTGACCGAGAGCCGTCCAAGCTTGCAACCTGACCAAATCCGACTTGTGGATATCCTCAGCCAAATACACGAGCAAAGGAATGGCGTCGTTGTGAAGTTTGACTATAGCCTGCAAAGCCGCTTCCCTAGTCGATTTGTAACCAAGTCCGCGCAGCAGCGAAGGATAATATTCTTCCGAATGAGTAGACGAAATCACATCTAACAGAGCGCAGCGCACTCGCAGAGATTCATCTTGCAACAAATTGGGGATATGCAGCCGCAGCCCTTGTAAATAATCCGCTTCTCCAAGAGCCCGTGTCCCCATAACACGTTCCCGCTCTTGCTTGTGTGTCAGCATTTGGCGCAGTGTGTTAGTAGCCTCTGCCTTTTGCTGGCGATCGCCCCTTCTCATAATTAAAGCAGCCGCCGTACCCCGCACCACCGGATCGACCGTCGGCTGTAAGTAAGGCCGCAAGCTCTCAATATTCGGTTCAGTTTCCGTCAGCCAGATGTAGCGCAAAGCCAAGGCCAGCACCTCCGGTGGCAAGGATTGCTGCGAAAGTGCGCGGACATATTCTAAATATGCGGGGTTCGGGTGTTGCAGCATCGTTTCCAAGCTCTGGCGCTGCAAACCAGGGGACAGCGAATCGAGGAGGGGAGCCAGAACTTCTCCGACATTTTTGGGGTCAATTTGCGTCAGGAGTTCTATGCAAGAGCGCTTTTCATCTTCGCCCCCCGGCTTTTGTAGAGTTTCCACCACTGCCCGCTTGAGAGCTTTCAGGTCAACGTCTGTGACGCCCAAGCGTCCCCGCTCCGCACTTTTGACCAACAAACCCACGTATTGAGAGCGGATCAACCATACGACAAACACCCACAACAGTGCCAATATGACGATCACGCCAATAAATATCAAGCTTTGCTGGTCGTGAAATACATTCTCGTCTTGCTGGGGCAGTATCTTGCCTGTCACCCACAGCATAATCAGGATGCCTACTCCTGTAGCTCCGCAGGACAAAGGTTCGCCCACACCGTTGACCAAAGTTTGAATTCCCGATCGAATATTGTCGGGAATCGGTTGAAATAAAACCGGGCTAACAGTTTCCAAAAGAGTGTAGTGCAGCAGTTCGTCTAAAAATCTCAGCAATATTAGCCCGATAAACACAGATACTAGCTGGCCTAGAGATGCTCCTATGGTCAGCACCCCGAGTATAGCGATGCCCGCCGGCAAAATCATCGCCGTCACGAATACACCGATTCTTTCCACCAACCGGCTCGAAGCGAACCACTGAGTCGCCACTTGAAACAAGCCTTGTATGCCTTCATAAATGCCCAGGAAGCTAGCTATCCAGCTAGCTCCATCCCCCGGGTTTTGGTATTCTAGCTGGCTGTAGAATTGGAAATCTACCAGCACGTAGACGACTTCTGCGAGGATGAAGAAACTGACTAGAGGTACGGCGTATTTTTGAAGTGGGCCTGTAACTTTGCGGGCGGTAAATTCTTCTTGGTCGTCGTCTTCGTCATCATCCGTCCAGTGAGCCGTTTCCGGGAATGCTTGGCTGTATTTTTCCGTGAGGTAGTAGAGCAACACCGAGCCTGTCGCCACCATCAACCCCGATATGAGGGTAACGTTTTTGAGTCCGACTACGTACAGCAAAACAGGCAGAGAAAATCCGCTGACTACTCCAGCTACTAGATAGCCGCTACTGACTAGCGGATAGGTGCGCTTGATTTCTCTAATATTAAACAGTTGGTTGGAAGTGATAGAAGTGTTGAGGTCATTGAGGACATAGCAAGCTTCCACCCACAGCCACATCAAAAAAATAGTAATAAAAGCTATGCTGACGCCAGCTATCTGAGTATTTTCGTAGCCGATGCCGAATCGAAACAAAAATAGCGGTATCGACATCATTGCCAGAACAACCACTACGGTGCGCCTTAGCGGCAGGATTTTTTGCAGCCACGAGTAGACAAATCCCAAGCCAGAACCGATAAACGCGCTGGCTATGTAAATCCAGGGCATTTTATCTGCACCAAATTCATCTAGAAAAAGACCTACTGTGCTGAGTTCCAGCCAGATCAGCCCGACGGAGGTTAGAGTGTAGACGACGAACATCAGTACGGTTCGCTCTACTTCTTCTGATCGCAGGTTGAGCGATCGCAGCACTCCTTGTCTTACTCCCGCCGAACCGCTGATTTGAAAATTTTCCATGCAGCGTTGATTTCCCTGTGTGGTAGCTTATTCCTGACTAACTTCGGAAGTCATCAGCTATCAGTCACCAGTTTATGACTGATGACTGCTAACTAATGACTATGTATTTATACTTTCTTGGGCGACAGCAGCATCATCATACTGCGTCCTTCTTTTTTGGGGGCTTGCTGCACTTCTGCGATTTCCTGCAAATCTGTCGCCATGCGCTTAAGCAAGTCCTCTGCTAGGTTGCTGTGTTGGATTTCCCGACCTCTGAACATGATCGTGGCTTTTACTTTGTCCCCAGATTTGATAAAGCGGTCTGCTAGTTTGAGGCGCACTTGGTAGTCGTGTTCTTCAATTTTGTAGCGCATCTTCACTTCTTTAACATCGGCAGTGTGCTGCTTCCGCTTTGCTTCTCGCGCTTTCTTTTCCTGCTCGAATTTGTACTTCCCATAGTCCATTACCCGGCATACGGGCGGGTCAGCTTTGTCGCTGACAAGTACGAGATCGAGTTCTTTTTCTTCTGCCAGGCGCAGCGCTTCTGCAGGCGTCAATATCCCTAGTTGCGCGCCGTCGGTATCGATTACCCGGATTTTGGGGTATCGAATATTTTCGTTGATCTGGGGTAGGTTGCGATTTTGTCTTCTTTCAATCACAGGCATGAATGGTTTTACAAGCAGTAGTTTAATAGCGAAGCTTCTTGATAGTTACAGGTTTGATCGGTCAACTTTTCACGATTGACGATCGAACTGTTTTATAAGGTGTTACCCTTACCGGACGTACTACCGCGCCCTGTGTCCCCTCCGCTAAAGCCTTGGGGAATATTTGGACGATCGTAAATGAATTCTTACAATACTTGCTATTCTACTCAGTCTGGCTGAGTTTCTGCTTAGTTTTATTTTAACTTCACACACGATCGCCCGCCCCCTTGCCCGATTGATGACAAAACCGTCAAAAATTCAGGGTAAAAGCTTAAGGATGAGGTAAAGTCGCTTTTCCTAGCCCATCTCGCCGGGTCGGACAAGTCCCCCAACTCGCCTGATTTGCCTTGTAGAATAGGTATAAGCAAGTGTAAATTTATGTTGCGAGCTGAGGCAAAATTGACAAATTCTCTGCTGTGGCACCAACGGGTGGGAACTCAACGAGACTGGATGTGGCGGGGTTGGCAAACTCGCTACACTTATTTGCGGCCCGATGGGGTGCGAAATCAAGGCGCGCTGGAATTTCAAGATTCTGCGGCCAAACCAATGGCCCCGCGCGCATCGGGAACGCCGATTATTTTACTGCACGGGTTTGGAGCTTCGATCGGTCACTGGCGACAAAATCTAGCCCAACTCGCCGAAAACCAAACCGTTTATGCCTTGGATTTGTTAGGGTTTGGGGCTTCCCAAAAAGCTCCGGTCAACTACTCTGTGTCTTTGTGGGTCGATCAAGTTTATGATTTTTGGCTAACTTTTATCAGAGAGCCAGTAATATTGGCAGGAAACTCGATCGGCTCGCTAATTTGTCTGGCCGTAGCCGCGGCTCACCCGGACATGGTGGCCGGCACGGTGATGATTAGCCTCCCAGACCCATCTGTGCGAGCCGAGGCGGTGCCCGGATGGCTGCTTCCGGCGATCGAAGCGGTTGAAAGTTTGTTTGTTTCTCCGATCGTACTCAGGCCTCTGTTTTATTTAGCCCGCAAGCCTTCCTTTGTCCGCCGCTGGGTTGGCTTTGCCTACGCCAGCCCCGAAGCTGTTACCGACGAATTAGTGGAAATTCTAGCAGGGCCAGCAGGCGATCGGGGAGCAGCCCGCGCCTTCTGCGCTTTATTTAAGGCAGTAGGTAGTTCAAAATTTTGCCCCAGTGTCAAGATTGTGATGCGAAATTTAACAATCCCCATGCTGTTAATTTGGGGCAAACAAGACCGGATGATTCCCCCTCGGTTTGCCCGACCCCATCAATTTGTCGAATGCAATCCTAATTATGTAGAGCTAGTTGAATTAGACAATGCGGGCCACTGTCCCCAGGATGAATGCCCGGAACAAGTAAATCAAGCAATTTTGAACTGGATGAGCCGGAATTTTGCACCTATGGGCGAGAGCGAATTGCAGCACTGTTGATTAGACCTGGGGTCGTGGATTACTAAGGGAAAAAAACAACTTGCAGGTATCGATCCCGCTCAAAAATAAATTTGCTAGAACTCGATCGCACCGGTGGTATGGTATAGCAGATGTTGAAGGCTGTAGCGGCGAAGCGGAGCGGGTAAAAAGAAGTCCGAGGGAAGGCGCAATCGAGCGATTAGGTTTCAAAAATTAAGAACGTCCTCACCGTCAGGGCGGTTGCTATATTACAAAACTTCGCTATCTTGAGAGTCAGTCGATTTGAGGTTCGAGATTGACTCCTCAGCCGCTATCTAGAGGCTTGAACTAACCTAAACCACTTGTTTGCTGTGGACGACTCCTGCAGAAAAGTAAGTCTCCGTCTTTCTGTGATGTCATCTATCTACTGTTATTGATTGCCCTTTTTTTAGAAGGTCAGAGATTGACACAATCACCAAGATAGTGTATCTTCTCTAACTGGTAGTACACATCCAAGTTATGCAGTTAGTCGAAAGGCAAGTCATTAAACCAAATCACAGGTTTTACCCAGAAGCCGATCGATTATCTTTGCTGTCCAACAAACTTTACAACTGCGATAACTCTATCATCTACGGTCAAAACTTTTTTTCAGGTCAACAAACCAATGCTCTGGCTGTCGAGAGTCCACTCAAAAAGAGTCTAAAGGACAAAGCATTGCCCGCCCAAGTAACACACAAAACTCTCCCGTTACTGCTGAAAATATGGACTAGCTATCATAGTGTCAAATTGGCGGGCGCGATCGCGATCGCCCCACTAAGTTTCAAGCAGCACCGAAAATCCCTGACTAAAAATTCAGAAAAAAAGAGATTGGGGGCGATATGGAGTTGTATTTAACTGTGAATCTGTTAGCAAAAAATTAGCAAAAAAGATTTTTCCAAAGAATATGTCAGTTGGTTTGGGACTAACATTTGGCGGCTTGGAAAAGTTACCTAAATCTTGGAAATCCGGATTGTTCCCCAGGTAAGTTGTTAAGTTATTGAGGTAGTTTAGGAAAAGTTAGAACAAAACGCAAGTGTAAAGCGGATTATAACCCTTGCCACAACGAGCTTCGCCAACATTAAAGAGCTATGAAACCCCTCCCTGGAAGAACGGTAAAATTCTACCTTCTAACTTGTACTTTCTAACTTCAAGAAGCACCTTGTTTCTTGCTCCTAAAAATAAATACCTTCCTTTGTGCCCACAATCTTTCAGTCTGCTTATAACCGATCGCCCCCAATTATACGGGAAAGTTCAAAAATGCCGGGATCTGGCATTTGGGAGCTTGTTAACGCATAAAAAAGTCAATTTAGCCAACAACTGACGGCCCCCGTGCCCCCGGTCTGCTGGCGGCTAACTGCTGAAAGCCGATCGGGCAAGCAGCGCCCTTCCAGCTTTTGGCAGTAACGCAAACGAGGAAAAAACTGTCGTGAAATTCCACTGGCTACTACCGAGTTTCTTAAGTGTATTTTTGCTCGCCGGAGCCGCCGAAGCAGCTAGACTGCAATCTTGGCGGTTTGATGCTTCAGAGAACCGGCTTTACATTACAACAGACGGGGGAGTACAACCCAAGGCTCAACTGATTTTCAATCCGATGCGGTTGGTAATCGACTTGCCGGGGACGAGTCTGGGTCGTCCCTCGGTCAGCAAACCGCTCTCAGGGGCGATCGAATCGGTGCGGGTAGGACAGTTTGACAACGATACGACCAGAATTGTGGTCGAGATCAAAGACGGGTTTACTATAGACCCTCAGCAAGTAAAATTCCGGGGGATTTCTCCGAGCGAGTGGACAGTGGATTTGCCAACGCCGGTGCCGGGAGAAACTCAAAATCCGATTTCAGAGCCAGGGGGAGAAAGGTTATCGGTTGAATCTTCAGCACCCCAAGCCGAGTCAGCCCAGGCGACTGTAGTTCAGAACGTTCAGGCGACAGCGGACGGTTTTTTAGTCCGCACTGCGGGCGGTCGCCCCCAAATTAATTTTCAACAAAGTCGGGCTGGGGACATCGCTACCCTCGATATTGAAGGAGCTAGTGTAGCTCCGGGTCTAAGCAGCCAACAGCCTAAAACGAACGGTGAGCACGGGGTTGACAAGATTGAAGTCCGGCAACTGCCAACAGACCCGCCCGTTACCCGCGTGACTTTGCGGATGAAGAATTCTAATACTCAGTGGCGGGCATCTGTGAGCAATTTGGGCGGGGTTGTGCTCTTGCCTGGAACTGTAGTACGACAGCCCTCGGTTTCCCGCCGCCTGACTGTAGATCCTCCCGCTAGACAAGCTCAAGGAAATTTAGCGAGAGTTCAGTCAATTGATTTAGCCAGTAACGGGACGCAACTGGTGGTGAGAACTGACCGCCAAGTCTCCTATACCAGTGGCTGGGACCAGGGGTCGAGAGCTTATTGGATCAGGATCGCCTCTGGTGTGCTAACGGGGGAAATTCCTCAGCTCGATGCCAACAGTCCTGTATCGTTTACTGCCAGCCAAGAAGACTCGGAGACTGTGGTGATTTGGGTGCAGCCGCGATCGGGGGTAGAGGTAGGCAGGGTGACGAGACCGAACCCGCAGTTGCTGTCTTTGCAGTTGCGATCGAATGCTAGCGCGCAGCAGCCTTTCACTCGCACTCCCAGCCAGCAGCAGCCTTTGCCGAGAAGGACTTTCGGAAGCGACGATTTGCCCCAAGCTTCTAACCGCCGCGCCGTAGTAGCGATCGATCCTGGTCACGGTGGCCGCGATCCGGGGGCAGTCGGGATTCAGGGCATTCAGGAGAAGGAGATTGTTTTGGATATCTCGTTTCAGGTGGCGAGGCTGCTGGAACAGCAGGGCGTGCAGGTGGTGATGACTCGGACTGACGACAGCGAAATCGACCTGGAACCGAGAGTTTCTTTGGCGGAACGGGTGAATGCTAGTTTGTTTGTCAGCATTCACGCTAATGCGATTAATATGAGTCGGCCGGATATTAGCGGGATTGAGACTTATTATTTCAATAACGGCCAAGATTTGGCCAGGGTGATTCACGCCAGTATTTTGGAGGGTACGGGGGCGACAGACCGCCGAGTGCGGCAGGCGAGATTTTACGTTTTGAGGAAGACTTCTATGCCTTCTGTTTTGCTGGAGGTGGGTTTTGTCACGGGTGCTGAAGATGCTGCTAGGCTTTCTGACCCAGCTTACCGCAGTCAAATGGCGGCTTCGATCGCTCGCGGCATTTTAGTTTATCTTCAACAAAGATAATATATGGCCGCAGGGATTGGTAATGGGTAATTGGTTATTTGTTATTTGTTATTTGTTATTGCTAGCAACTGACAACTGACCACTGCCAACTGACCACTGCCCAGTGCCAAGTGACAACCGACTATTGACAATTAACAAATGACTACAGACTCTGGACAACAAAGAATTGGTATTTTTGACAGCGGCGTGGGCGGTTTGACTGTTTTGACCCAGTTGTACCGACAATTGCCTAACGAATCGATACTTTATTTTGGAGATACGGCGAGGCTGCCTTACGGCACTCGCACGCCGTCAGAAATTGTGGAGTTTGTCCGCGAAATTATGGCCTGGTTGGTGGAACAGGATGTGAAAATGGTCATTATGGCCTGCAACACCAGTTCTGCTTTGGCGATGGAGATGGTGCAGGCTGAGTTTGATATCCCGGTGCTGGGAGTAATTCTGCCGGGGGCGCAGGCTGCGGTGCAGCAAGGCAAGCGGATCGGGGTCATCGCAACTCCTGCTACGGCTGCTAGCAATGCTTATCGAAATGCGATTTTGGAGATGGACGATTCTTGCGTGGTGTGGCAGGTTAGCTGTCCGGCTTTTGTGCCGCTGGTGGAGCAAAACCGGATTCACGACCCTTATACTTGTGAGGTGGCTCGGGAATATTTGGCTCCTTTGATTCAGCAGCGCATCGATACGCTGATTTACGGCTGCACTCATTATCCGCTGTTGGCTCCTGTGCTTCGCTCGCTTTTGCCTGCTGGGGTGACATTGATCGATCCTGCGGTACGGGTGGTGGCTGCTGCTGCCAGAGAATTGGAGCTTTTAGGGTTGCGGAATCCTGGTACTGCGCTACCGACTCGTTTTTGCGTGAGTGGCCCCCCGCAGCAGTTTGCGGAGTTGTCGGTGCAGTGGCTCGGTTGTACTCCTGCTGTTGAGAAAATATCCCTGCCGACAGTTGTACGATCGCCAGTATCGCTGGAATCTGGCGAATAAGCCAGAAAATTTATCGGTTAATCTAACCCCCCAAAACTCAGGTAAAGCTGGCTCTGGGGGGTTTAATTATTGCGATGTAACCTAGCAATTACACATCAATAGGTAATATTATTGAACAAAAGCTTTGATGAACAATGCAAATAATGTCCTATACGTGCTGGAGCTCTTCAGCCTTGAACCATGTCACCCTATGTATCACAAGCAGTTTTACTTGTAGACGGCTATAACATAATTGGACTTTGGCCTCGACTCCGAGAGAAGCGCGATCGCGACGAACTCGAAACAGCTCGCCGCGAGTTAATAGAGGTTTTAGTTAACTACAGCGCTGTTCAAGATTTTGAGGCTCGACTGGTGTTTGACGCACACTATCGAGATACTCCCGGCGTTAAAGAAATTATTACTAAAAATTTATCGGTGCACTACACTGACTTCGGTCAGACTGCAGATACTTATATTGAAAAATCTTGTGCTAATTTGCGGTACGAGTTGCGATCGGTCAAAGGCAAAGGCCGCATGATTGTCGCCACCTCAGACCGAGCGCAGCAATTGACCGTAGTCGGCTACGGTGCCGAATGGATGTCCGCCGAACAACTAGCGGCTGACGTAGAATCCACTGCCCGTCGCAGCGAGCGCCAGCACAAATCCCGCAAACACAACTCCAGTCGCTTTCTCGCCAATTCCCTCGATCCCGAATCCCAGCAGCGCCTCGCCAAGTTGAGAATGGGGCTGCATTAGCTGCTGAAACCCCCTCGCTGTATGACAAAAAAAAAGTTTGTCAAAGGCCTTGCCAAATCGAGTAAGTTCAGCTATTGTTAGTAATTGTGGGTAACAAAAACCCCCAATCCTCGGTAGCTCAGTGGCAGAGCGGTCGGCTGTAATGAATGCAAGCCTTTGGCATCAACCAAAAGCCCTAGTGACATAGCAGCTCTATCCGGTAACGGATACTGAAAAATCGGGTGAATTCAAGGAAACCGCAGCACTTCGGGTGGCGGCAATCTTGAGCCAAGTCTGGCGAAAGGCAGCGGTTACGATCGCAAGTAGCCGGAAAGGTGCAGAGACTAGAGATGAGGAGCCTAACCAATAAATCTCATAGCGCCCGACATCCGACGACAGATCACAAACATGATTTGTAGGGATGATGAAATAGTCCGCCCCCTTCGGAAACGTTGGGATAAGTGTAACCGATTGGTCGTAGGTTCAAATCCTACCCGGGGAGTTAGTAAAAATCTGAAGTTGGCATTTTCCAGCTTCAGATTTTTTGTTTTTATTTTCAGATAGGTTTTTCTATAATACTGGAGTTTAGACTAAGCAAGCGCTGATGGGATAAAAAAGAGGGAGTCTGACTTGCGTCAGAACTCCCTTTGACAGAAGCTAAGAGTAGTACTACCCACCCTTAGCTAGGGTTTGCTGAATAATTGCTCGCAGACCACTAGCAGGAGTGAGCAATATATTCAAGCCGAGTTAAAGATGAGTTTTTCCTGCCTGAGTTCGAAAAAAATATAAGTGCAAATTATGTTAAGTCCAAAAACAGGCATTGTTTGATCAGCTCGACATAAAAATACATAAAAAACCCGGCGCCACCAGGTAGAAAGGTTCATGACTAAAAAAGTGATAGCAATAGTTGTTTGTGAAGTATTATCAAGTTTTGCCATGATCCGATTGAGACCAAATCTTCCTTTACCTTCCCCGAATTTACCCTCAATCGCATTCCTAATTCTGTCATCTTCCAATGCTTGCTTCTTTTTTTCTTTACTAACATTTACTGGAGGCTTTCCTAAAGGCGGTCCACTGATTCTAATGCCTTTTTCATGACACCAAGCTCGGTTTTCTAGCGCTTCGATAAATTCGATCTGCATGAACGGAATCTGGATAATATCCTGTGAAGCTATGATATGCTTCTACTTGTGCTTTTAGGTCTCCTGATTCGTTGAAATTATTCCAGCTCATCCGGTCTAAAAATACATATCCTTCAAAACAGCTTGCGCTCTTGTTTAGCTCCAAATTCTACGCTTTTTCCGGCTTTTCCTCTGACTAGGGGACAGATATGGGGTTGGCTTAAACTTACTATTCTATCCTCAATGCTCTGTTTATTATTGTCAAATAACCATTGCTGTTGGCGATAAACTTCTGTGAGGACTAGCAAAGTTTTATATTGCTTTTTATTCAAACCTTCTCAGGGAGAACCTGAATCAATTAGCTGTTCAATATGAGCCAAGTTTCTTTTAATATATTGGAGTTGTTTTTTAATGGCTTGTCTTTTTTTATTTCTGGATGGTCTTCTTTGTTTGGCTATTAATAAGTAATATTTTCGAGCGAGATTACGGTAGGTTCTTGGTTTTTTATTGGTTTGATATTTGATCTGTTTATACAGGATGTCTATAATTTTTTCGGTATGAACTCTGGCTCCGCTTAATAGTCCTAAGTCGGTCGGGTAACTAATGTCGGCTGGGGCAGAGGGAGGATATATGATGAATTTTCCGCTATTGACTGACTTATTTTTGGCGTCCGAATCCTTTTTTTTTCCGTTTTAACTGGGGTGAGGGAGCGTATTTTTTCGACCATTCGCTCGTTCACTTGATTAATTAGGTTGGGACTAATACGCCCGTCGAAAGTGAACTAATAGTGATGGGTTAAATGGCAGATCGTTAATGTAACTTGATTGACCGATAAAGTATTGCAGATATGGGTTTTCCCGGATTTGTTCGACGGTCTCCCGATCGCTAATTCCGAGTTTTTCTTTGATGATTAATGCCCCCAACGCCCTCCGAAAGGATTTGGCCGGTACCCCCATTTCGATCGGGGAAGTTTTTAGCATATTCTGCTTCAAATTCTGACCACGGGATAAGTTCGGCCATTTTTACCCAACGGTTAAGGAGTGACAATTTTCCACAGGAGGGGAGTTCAAAGTCAGAAGGTGAGTGGGTAGCAAGTTCAGCTTTTCTGTACACGTTCGCAGGTGGTGATGCACGGGTTTTGACCTATTTTACCTGTTGATCTTGCACTTTTTTCTCGCTCGCGCTATCGAAACCCAGACCACCCAATATGTGATCGATTATTCAGCAAGCCCTAAATAGCAAGTCATAGAAACCAGTATCCACAAAGCTTCTGGATCTTCAACTGATTTTTTTAATACCCGGATTAAGCAACATATTTTCTAAGTGTCTGGATCGTCTATCCCCAATTTACACAACAGGCAATATTCGGATTTGCCTGTTGTGCGATTCATTTTTCGGCAATCTTCATGCCTGTTAACTCTCAATTTTATAACCTGCCGTTTAATAACAGGTTAAACATAGATTAAGCGGGCAAATCTGCAAAACTGCTAACATTTACCAGCGCTAAATCAGGACAAGTCCGTTTGATCAAACCTGTGAGAACTTTGCCGGGGCCAATTTCCACTACGCGATCGATTCCTTGTTGTGGCAATTGCAGGGAAATTTCTCGCCAGCGCACGCCTTTGGTCATCTGCTGAGTCAACCGCTGCTTTAAAGTGGCTGCGCTGGTAGTGGCTGACGGTTCTGCGTTCGAGAGTACCAGCATTTTAGCATCGGAAAACCTGGCAGACTTTAAGGCTAGTTGAAACTCTGCCGCCACTGATGCCATCAGGGGAGAGTGAAACGCACCGGAAACATTCAATTTAACGGCGCGTTTGACTTTGATTTTGGCAAGCAAATCTTCTACTGCTGCGGGCGTTCCAGAAATCACGACTTGTGCTTCGCTGTTGTCGTTTGCCAGCACTACGTCTCGGCTGTATTGAATTTGCAATTCTAGTTCCTGCCTGTCGAACCCGATCAAAGCCACCATTTGCCCGCCGGAGGCAGTGTCCATGAGTTCGGCGCGGCGTTTGACTAAGCGCAATCCGGTTTCAAAGTCAAAGACGCCTGCTGCGTAGAGGGCAACATATTCTCCTAAACTGTGACCGGCAACCACTGCTGGTCGATCGCTTTTTTCTCGCATTAAGTCGGTCAAAATACTTTCTACTACGAACAAGCAAGGCTGAGTGTAGAGAGTCCGAGATAGTTTTGCTTCTTCTTTTTGGCAAACTTCCGAGACAGACCAACCTAAAATTTCTTTAGCGAGCTCAAATTTGGCTTTTGCTGTTGGCAAGTTTAATAAGTCTGCACCCATCCCGATCGCCTGGGAACCTTGTCCGGGAAATACCCATGCTGTTTTAGTCATTTTTCCGGTAATCTGCTAATTGGTGGTTGCTAATTGGTGATTGCAAAAATTCTTTCTTTCCCGCTTCTAAGTTCGCTCGCTGGTATCCGCTATCTTTCGGTTAACGAACTATCTACTCGCGACTCACAATTATAACATAATAATTGCAGTTTTTACGAAGTTTCTATTTTTTTTGCTACTTTAATTAAATTAATAGCAGTAACAAAATTTTCCACCTTCTAGCCGGGGAAAGTTTATCGAAGAATAGAGGATTTTCTATTTCTGGGCGTGCTTGTCAATAACACCTGCCCCGGGGGTGTGCGGCTGTGCACCTTGCCCTATGTATGGCGTGTTCAAGGATTTGTATTTTGCAAGTGTCACAGCCCCGACAATAAGCACGGCAAGTTTACAGCCGGCCGCCAAATATTACCTTCCCCATTGAAAAATCGCCGCCCCCCAAGTCAAACCTGCACCGAAACCAGCCGCAGCAATAGTATCGCCCGGTTTAACTTTACCCAGACGCACGGCTTCGTCTAAGGCAAGGGGAATTGAAGCCGCTGAGGTATTGCCGTAATTCGCCAAATTGCTGATTACTTTTTCGGGGGGAATCTTTAGCCTTTGGGCAACTGCATCGAGAATCCGCTGATTGGCTTGGTGCAACAGCAGCCAGTCAATTTCTGCAGCGTTAATATTAGCCCGAAACATAGCTTTTTCTATGACTTCCGGCACTTTTTTTACGGCAAAGCGATAAATTTCTTGACCATTCATTGTGATGGGATTAAAGCCGCCAACTCCGACGCTGACGCCCTCAATTAATTCTTTTGACTCGGCTTTGTAAGCCAAATTTAGAGACGAATTTTGTGTGCCGTCGCTGCGAAGTTCAAATCCCAAAAAGCGATCGACTTCTGAAGCTTGTAATACCACCGCACCTGCACCGTCTCCAAAGAGAATACAAGTACCCCGATCCGACCAATTCACCCACCGAGATAAAATATCTGCTCCGATCAGCAAAACATTTTGATAAACCCCTGTCCGAATGAACTGCGAGGCTGTAACTAAACCAAAAACAAAGCCCGAACAAGCTGCTGTTAAATCAAAAGCCACAGCTTTTGTGGCGCCCAACTGATATTGAATTTTACTGGCAGTGCCAAACAAATCGTCAGGACTCGAAGTCGCCAAAATAATCAAATCAATATCTGTCGGCGAAATTTCTGCCATTGCGATCGCCTGAAGCGATGCCTCCGAGGCTAAATCGCACAAAGAAGTACGAGCGTCCGCCAGCCTACGGGAGCGAATGCCCGTCCGCGCCCCAATCCACTCGTCAGAAGTTTCTACTATCTGACTCAAACCGTTATTATCCAGCGAAACCTGCGGTGTACAAGAACCGCTACCTGTGACGGCAATGCCGAACCCTGATTGCTGCAACATTCCTCTCCATTTATGAGCGATCGATCGAGAAATTAAAAATTAAAAACTACCAATTAAAATTATTTTTTAAACTGCTGAATTTACTTTTTTTAAAGCAAAACAGTGGGTTTAAGCTGACATTTTTAATTTTACATTTTTAATTTTTAATTCCTACTTACTGCCTCTAATTCACAGCTTCTTGTTCCAGAGCGCTTTGGTGATTGGACGATCGAATTCGCTCCAGCACTTGGTTGTCAATAGCCTCCTTCGCCAAACGAATGGCATTAAAAATCGAGCCAGCTTGAGACGAACCGTGGCTGATAATGCAAACTCCAGCAACGCCCAATAGTAAACCGCCGCCGTGTTCAACGTGGTCTACCCGCTGCTTAAATCCTTGCAAGCTTTTTTGCAGCAGAGGATCGTTAATTTGATGTTGGAGTCCTTTGACTAATTCTTCCTTAAGAACTTGCACCACAACTTCGCCCACCGCTTCGGCAAACTTCAACAACACGTTGCCGACAAATCCGTCGCAGACGATCACGTCGAATTTCCCCGACAGCACGTCGCGGCCTTCGGCATTGCCCACAAAAGGAATGTTCGGGTTGTCCACCAATAACTGGTGAGTCCGCACTGCCGCGTCGTTGCCTTTAGAAGGTTCTTCGCCAATGTTGAGCAGGCCGATTTTAGGTTCGGCGACGCCCAGCACGCACTGGCTGTAAATAGTTCCCATAAGAGCGAACTGCTCCAAAAATTTGGGGCGGCAGTCCACATTAGCGCCGACATCGAGAATGAGTACAGAGCTGCCCGGTACCATTGTCGGTAAAACCGCACCGATCGCAGGGCGATCGATTCCGGGGAGCCGGCCCAACCTGAGCAGGGCAGCAGCCATTGCCGCGCCCGAGTGACCTGCGGACACCACAGCATCAGCTTGCTGCTGCTTTACCAAGTTCATCGCTACGTTAATCGAAGCGTTGGGCTTGCGTTTGAGGGCACTCAAAGGTTCTTCGTGCATTTCCACCGCTCCTTCAGAAGGAACGATTTCTAGCTGACCTGTAGAGACGCGGCCGATCGCGTCTTGTTGCCGGAGCGAGTCTTCTATTTGCTGCGGGTCGCCCACGAGCAAAATCTCTACGCCTAATTCTTCTTGTGCCTTAAGCGCTCCAGCTACAACTTCGGCGGGGGCATGATCCCCACCCATAGCGTCTATTGCAATTCTTGCGCGTGTCGATCCCATTGACCAATGTTTGAGAAACACTAAAAATTCTACCAGGAAGTCAGGAGCGTGAATCCAGAAGTCTGAATAAAGAACTAAAATCCGCTCGCTAGGGCGATCGGACAATTCTCATTTCCGACTACTCTGATAGAACTTGTTTTGTCACTACTTTACTATTTTTGACTGCAAATTGAAAAAATCAATGCAATAGTTTACATGACTTTAGGAGTAAAAAATGCTGGATTTATTTAGCTCAGGAATCATATCTCTGTGGCTGGACATGGCTGGGGTAGGCAGTGCCGCGCCTAATGCTGCGTCAGTGCTGGCTTGGCGGGGAGGGATACCTGGGTTAGTGGTGGCTGAAGATTTGGCTTTTGGGGGAATTAATGCGGCACATCCAGACTTGCCAGCAGAAGCGACGGTGCGGGAATATTTAAAAGATTTGAAAGACAAGAACCTGATTGATGGGAATCAGGGAATTTGGGTGCAAGCGGGAATGGTGCCGCTGGTAAGTCAGCAGGGCAAGACGCTGATGCCTGGGGCTTCGTTGACTAAGATTGCTACTTCTCTGGCGTCGCTGGAAACTTGGGGCGCGGATTATCAGTTTGAAACACGGTTCCGGGGAACCGGGCCGATTAGGAATGGGGTGTTGCAGGGAGATTTGGTGGTCAGCGGCGGGGGCGATCCGCTGTTTGTGTGGGAGGAGGCGATCGCCGTTGGCAATGCTCTCAATCAAATGGGTATCGAGCGCGTGGCGGGAAATTTGGTGGTGACAGGCAATTTCCGCATGAATTACGAGTCCGATCCTTTGGCGGCCGGGGAGATACTGCGGCAAGCTCTTGAGGGTAGCAATTGGCCTGCGGAAGTGGTGGCCATGTATTCTAAGATGGCTCCGGGAACTAGAAAGCCGCAAGTAACGGTTGCCGGCAGCGTCATTGCTGAGAAATTTGTGAGTTCGGGGCATTTGTTGCTGAAACGCCGATCGCTCCCTTTAGCCGAAATTCTCAAGCAGATGAACGTCCACAGCGATAATGAAATGGCTCAGATGCTGGCAGACGATTTGGGCGGGGCCAAGATAGTGCAGCAGCAAGCGACTTGGGCTGCGGGGGTGCCGGAGGAGGAACTTCAATTAGTTAATGGTTCGGGATTGGGAGTGGAAAATCAGATGTCTCCGAGGGCGGCTTGTGGGATGATGCAGGCGATTGCCCGCAACCTTCAGACTACAGGGCTGACGATTGCTGACTTGTTTCCGGTGTCCGGGCGCGATCGAGGAACTTTGGAAAACCGACACATTCCGCGATCTGCTGTGGTGAAAACTGGTACTTTGGACACGGTGATTGCTTTGGCTGGAGCCATACCCACGCGAGATCGGGGTTTAGTTTGGTTTGCAATTATTAATCGCGGCACCGATTGGGACTCTTTGAGAGCGCAGCAGGATATATTTTTGCAAAAATTGGTGCAGCAGTGGGGAAGTGCATCGATTTTGCCACTAGCAATTACACCGCACATTGACGGCGCTAGACCTGCCTTGGGGGCAGCAAATCGTAGCGATATTTTGGTGGGAGGTTAAGAAATAGGGGTTGAGTTGGAGTTCGGGGAAGGAGCGCTGACAAAATAGCTTAGAATTGGAACAAGACTATTGTGCAAGAAGATGATCAAACTGCGATTGAAGAGATACGGGAAAAAACGCGAGACAAGCTACCGGATTGTAGCGATGAACAGTTCTACTCGCCGCGACGGCCGTCCCCTAGAAGAGCTCGGCTATTACAACCCCAGAAATAACGAAACCAGGCTGGATGTTCCAGCGATTGTCAAGCGCCTGCAAGAAGGCGCTCAGCCAACTGACACCGTGCGTGACATCCTGAGAAAAGCCCATGTATTTGAACAAGTCGGAGCCGGAGCCAACGTTGAATCCAGCACAGCAACAGTCAGCTAGTCCCAACTATGCTGGACTGGTTAAGTTTTTAATTGGGCCTTTTTTAGAGACCCCAGGCTCTTTGCGGGTTGATTGCGAACTGCACCCGCGCCAATCGCGGGTCTGGGTTAGGCTTGCTTTTGAAGATCCCGACAAAGGCCGGGTTTACGGTAGGGGCGGACGCAATATTCAGGCAATTAGAACTACGCTCGAAGCAGTGGCGCAGACGGCGGGTCAGTCCCTCTACTTAGATATATACGATGGTGAAGCGGGCGATCGTGGATCTGGCCCGCCTAGGGGCGATCGCGATCGCCCGGATCGCGACCGCCCGGATCGCGACCGCCCAGATCGCGACCGCCCAGATCGTGGCTCGCGGGAGCCGCGAGGCGACTTCCGACCCCGGACGCCACCTCCGTCGCCGAGTCCCTTAGCTAGCAGAACTCCGAGAGAACAACCTCGCCGTACTAACACACCTACGTTTAGAACGAGCCGAAATACTCCCGGTTATTAACTAACTGCAGAGCCCAGAAAGAATTTTAGATTTTAGATTTCCTGTTGTAGACTTTGTATTACAAGCCCCGTTTGGTTTGAAATTGCCGGTTTTGCGATCTGAAACAAATGTGAAATTTAAAATTTCAAATGTCAGCGGCATCAGGTTAATCTAAAATCTAAAATTTCCAATCTAAAATCTAAAATTGCCTGACTTAATAGAAGGGAGATTTGATTTGTGCCTCAAGCACCAAACTCATTTGGGAGCTAAATCTAAAAGACGCCTTAGATACTAGGTAAAACCTAGTAACGGGCGTTTTTTTGTTCCCAAATAGTGACTGGTTGAACGTTTAGTTGTTAACTTTTAATTGCTTATTTGGAGGAGCTTATGTTGGCATGAATGAAAAACTAACAATAGAGTTACCGAGCATTCAAAGCGCAATGTCGCTGGCGGGTAATCAAGAAGAAAACCTGAAAATGATCTCTAAGCAAACCGGTGCTACCCTGGTAATGCGAGGGCAAGAACTGCTGATTTCCGGCACCAAAAGTCAAGTAGAATTGTGTCATAAATTAGTGCGATCGCTCTCCGACTATTGGAAATCAGGCAAAAATATTACCGGAGTTGAAATCCAGACGGCGCGCCAAGCTTTGGATACCAACCGCCAAGGCGATTTACAAGACTTGCAGCGAGACGTTCTCGCCAGAACCCGCCGTGGCGAAGAAATTAGAGCCAAAACCTTCAAGCAGCGGCAATACGTCCAAGCAGTACGCACGCATGACCTGACATTTTGCATTGGCCCCGCTGGTACTGGCAAAACATTTCTAGCTGCTATTTTCGCCGTGCAAGCGCTGTTAAGCAAGCAGTACGAACGGCTAATTTTAACCAGGCCAGCCGTGGAAGCTGGCGAAAAATTAGGGTTTTTGCCGGGAGATTTGCAGCAAAAAGTCGATCCATATTTGCGCCCGCTTTACGACGCCCTGCAAGAAATGATCGACCCTGAAAAAATGGCCGATTTAATGGAAAGAGGCTTGATCGAAGTAGCTCCTTTAGCTTATATGCGGGGGCGCACTCTCAGCAATGCTTTCGTAATTTTGGACGAAGCTCAAAATACGACCCCAGCTCAGATGAAAATGGTGTTGACTCGTCTGGGCTTTCGATCGAGAATGGTAGTAACGGGCGATATCACTCAAACAGATTTGCCGCCAAACCAACAGTCGGGGTTGTCAGTCGCCCAAAACATTCTACGCAACGTTGAGGGCATTGCTTTCTGCGAATTTTCTCAGGCGGATGTGGTGCGACATCCTCTAGTGCAGCGGATCGTCGCTGCTTACGAACTGCACGAAACATGAAGGAATAAGGCCCTTCGACTTCGCGATCGGGTAAAAATAAGGAAGAAGGAAGGCTTTAGTTATCTGGGATAGAAGGGAGAAGGAAAATTTATCCTTTTTTCTATAATTCCTTTTCCTAATTCCTAACTCCCATTTGATTCTTATCGATTTAATCCACAATCCACAATCCAAAATTGATATGACTGCGACTCTGAAAGAATTCTTGGAAGCTTGCGAACAATTGGGAACGTTGCGTTTAATCGTGACTAGCAGCGCGGCTGTGCTGGAAGTGCGCGGTTCAATTCACAAGCTGTTTTATGCGGAGTTGCCGAAGGGAAAGTATGCCAATATGCACGCCGAAATATTTGAGTTTCACCTAAATATGGACAAAATAAAACAGGTGAAGTTTGAAACTGGTGAGGCGAAAAGAGGCAATTTCACTACTTATGCAATCCGTTTTCTGGACGAACAGAATGAGGCTGCTTTGAGCGCGTTTTTGCAGTGGGGAAAGCCGGGGGAATACGAACCAGGACAGGTGGAAAATTGGCACGAATTGAAGGAAAAATACGGGGAAGTTTGGGAACCCGCACCTGTTGAGGCGCTTTAAAACATAGGCTTTTCCACCTTTGAATTGCATATTGGGGGCGGGTAGGATGCCCAACCCCTACTCCCCACAAGCAGAATATTTATTTTCATAAACAGGCATATTGCCTGTTTATGAAAATGGTATAAAATATGATGTTTAACGGATTTGTTGTCTAATTTTTGAATTGATGAACCGCAGAGGGGGCAGAACTCGCAGAGAAAAGAGAAAGAGAAATCTAAGGTGAGTTGTTTGAATGTAATTGGGTATGAAGGTAATTTGGGGTTTTTGTTTGGTTTTTCTGGTGTTGCTGTGGGGTGGCGGTGCGAGGGCGGGGGTTTTGGGCGATCGCATATCAAGTTTTCCCAATTGGGAAAGCAAGCCTCCTATCGCTGTAGCTAAGGGAGATTTGGTATATCCCGACTGGATGGCGGGGAATTGGAATGTTGCTAGCACTTTGGTAGACTTAGCCGCTCCTTTAGCGCCAAATATTGTCACGCCAGGGTTTGAAAGCAACCGCCAGTATTTGCAGCACCCGGTATTATTTAAAGTGCGATTTCAACAGGAAAAAAATATTGGCTTGATTTCTAATTATTCCTTTAAAAAGGCTCAAAAGATTGTAGCCGATCGCACTTTTAACGGTTTGAATATTGCCAAGGCTTATTTAGGCGATCGTGGCGTAGTTTCGGTGAAAGTCGATCCGACCAATCCCAACCGCCAAATTACTGTGTTGAAAGGGGAACGCCAATTAATATCGATTGTTACCAGTCGCGGCACTGAAACGCCGAATCCTCCCGAATTTGTGTCTACAGAGATTTCTCAGCAGATTTTTCGGGGAGAGTCTGATATTTATTTAAACGAGGTGGAAACTACAACGGCTTATCGAGTGGTTGGAGGCGGAGAAAATGGCGATTCTGCGAGTAAAAGAATTGAAGCCGATCAGATGACAGCGATTTATTTGTCGCCGCAAGACCCGGATTATTTTGCTGCTGGGGGGCATCCTGTGGCTCTGTATCGATATCGGTTGGAGTTGGTGCGGGCATAATTAAGCTGTCATCTCGATCGACCTAGCAACTTCAACTTCAACCAATCGATTATCGACTCGCAAGGTCGTGTCATCAATACTTGGGCTGATGTGATTAACCGCGCTAACTGGGGTATGGAAGTGATGTAGTGAAGTGATGTACGAGCGCAATGCTCACAACTTCCCGCTTGATTTGGCTGCTTGTGAAACCACCCCAGTAGCAATGGTTGCTCCTTCTATCAATGGCTAAGTTTTAGCTTTTGATTGACAAAGAGCGCTCGTAGTAATATAAGCGCTTTTTGTTTAAAGTATCGCTCCATTATGAGGTCAAGAGGTAAGTAGCTACCAATCGATCAATTGATGGGTGCATCTTGACCCAAACCATAAGATATCTTCTGAATAATATTTGGGTCACTCTTCCACTTGGATTCTTTCCATTTGGATTCTATATCTTCAATATTAATTGCTTTGCAAAGCTGAAAGATTTGAAGCTCTTGAAATATGGGTCTGCCTAACTGTTTTTCAAAAAGCTTTTTCTTTGCTTTAGGAAGAACTATATAGCAAGGACAATCAGGAGCATTATATGCCAACAGCACACGTTTTAAACAAAGTGAAAGGTCTGCCATTCGCAGCAAACCTGAGTAAATCCTCGTAGTGCATTCCACCTCAAAAGCTGCTTCAATTTGCTGAAATTCTTTTCGGAACAAAATAACATCTATGAGCTGAATATTTTTCTCAGTTTTTCGAGGAAAATATTGAGGCACTATTAAAGGAAAGTTCTTTGAGCTAAGTTTTCCTAGTTGTTGATTTTTATATTTGTTTAGATGGTCATTTCTAGCAATCCATACTGTAAAACCCAAACTTTTTCCCAGCTCAGCTAATATGCCCTGTATTTTTGTGTGCTTAGAAATATTAGCGTCAGAAGTCTCTTCATTTGTGTGCTTAGAAATATTAGCGTCAGAAGTCTCTCCCTATGTAAAATTTAACTTTAGCTGAGTCCCACTGGTGTTTGTTGCTCTCGGTTCAGAGATGGTTAATTCTAGATTTACATTGGTGAGGTAAGCTTCTGTAAAATTCGCCTGGTTTATATATGCTCTTTCAAGATTTGCATCTGTGAGATCCGCTGCTATGAGGTGTGCCCTTTGGAGATTCGCGGATTGAAGATTGGCTTCTGTTAAATCAGCACCGCTTAAATCAGCACCACATAACCTAGCACTACTCAAATCAGCACTACTCAAATCAGCGCCAGATAAATCAGTGTCCGAGAAATCAGCACGACATAAGTTAGCACCGCTTAAATTAGCGCCACACAAGCTAGCACCACTCAAATAAGTGAGAGACAAATCAGCGCCCGACAAATCAGTATTCGACAAATTAGCATCACATAAATTAGCACCTCTCAAGTAAGCACCAGACATACAGCACTTCCGGGTGTTATGAGGTACAATAAGAATAGATTAAAAAAATACACCAATGAAAGCATATTCAGTAGATTTGCGGACAAAAATAGTAGCAGCCCATCAAGATCAGAAGCTGTCGATCAGAAAAACAGCAGCGATATTTTCCGTCAGTAAAAGCTTAGTTCAGAAACTGGTCAAGCAACAAAAAATAGAGGGAAATTTACAGCCGAAACCCAGGGGGAAACCGAGATACAGTCATTTGAATAATTCCACAGCTTCTTTGAGAGAAATAGTGGCAGCACATCCCGATGCAACCTTACTAGAATTGTGTGAGTTATTTGCCCAGAAGACGGGAAATTGGGTGGGTAGAACAGCTATGTGTAACGCCTTACAAAAGTTGGGATTAAATCGTAAAAAAAAACAGTGAGAAGTAGCCAAGGCGGCACTGAAAGAGTCATGAAATTAAGGTTAGAGTATTGGGAAAAAGTCAAGCATATCGACCCCAAAAATCTAGTATTTTTAGATGAGACTGGAGTATTGCTAGGTTTAACCAGAACTCATGCACGTTCCCAACGAGGAACGAGAGCCTATGCAGTCAAACCTTTTTATCGAGGAAAGAAAGTCACAGTAATTGGTGCAATTAGTTTCCAGCGAGTAGTGGCATTAATGACCATAGACAACTCGATGGATAGCCAAGCATTTGAGGTGTTTATCGAGAAATGCTTAGTGCCACAATTGTGGTCGGGAGCAGTAGTAGTGATGGATAACTTACCAGCGCATAAAGTAGATTCAATTAAGCCCATGATTGAAGAGGTAGGTGCTTCTATCTTGTGTTTGTCCCCATACTCTCCTGATTTTAATCCAATTGAATTATGGTGGTCGCAACTCAAATCTTTATTGATCCAGTTTTCACCAACCACCACTAAAAAGGTTGACACCATAATTGCTGTGGCTCTTGACTTAATTAATCCGAAACATCTTAAAAACTGGTTTACTAATTGCTGCTACTGTACCTCATAACATCCGGAAGTGCTGTATCAGTGTCGCACAAATCAGCACCGCTTAAATTAGCACCACTCAAATCAGTCTTCCACAAATTAGCACAAGTAAAATTAGCACAAGTAAAATTAGCACCACTCAAATCGGTATTGCTTAAATTAGCACCGCTTAAATTAGCACAAGTAAAATTAGCACCACTCAAATCGGTATCGCTTAAGTAAATACCTGAGAAATCCCTTTTGCCTGTTTGGTAATGATTTAAAAGTTCCTGAGTATACATATCGTGAGTGAGCCTCTACAACCAAATCAAAAATTATCAATATTAACTTAACGTCGGCAGACTTCCAGCACCGATCGCACTAAGTTCTTACAGTTTAGCACTTGTACGATGCGTCAGGGAAAATAAATCTCCAATTTGAGAATAGGACTTGCGAGGAGGCAGTGTTATCGAACCTTTAGCTAACGAGACCGAGCTTCAATAGCAAAATTAGCCATTTTAACCAGTTTAATCACAAGCTTAGATGTAGGGTGCATCAAATTGAGAGTAATTTTAGATGAAAGAATAATTTTACTTATGACACACCCTACATCTTACAAATGCGATGACCCTACCTTCTCACTGGCTGAAATCCCTGCACAAAACTCACCCAGCGTGGTACTTTATCACCTGTAATATCTAGGATGGGAATGTTGAAACTTCTGACAGCAGGGCGACCGACTTCACCAGCCGAAAAAGTCACATTCGTAGGTTCCGACTTACCTAAACCATAGGCACTAGCTATTTGATTAGCAAGTCGGCAGGTTATTACAAAACTTCCCATATTAATCCTGCCACCTCCAGCCTCGTAATTCCAAGTAATACCGGGTGTTAAATTTTCTTGTTGACACATAAAGTGGGTGACTTCAAACATTTTGGCAATGTGAACGTCATATCGCCTTAAGCGTCCTCCATACGCCGATGCTGTGGTATCGCTTTCTGGTACTACAATCGATCCAAATCCTTCGTCAAAACCAAGATCCATCGGGAGTGCTGTGGAACTTGTGAGCGGTTGACTCGCTTGAGGTTGTACGCGAGTCGGTGACATCTGTATTGGTTTGACAAATTGACTATTAGCGCGAATAAAACAACCTTGCGCCGCACCAGCAGCGTAGCTTTTTCCTACAAAAAGCCAAGGTAAACCCCTGGTATCCCGGAAAGTAACACCAGCATTACCAGGAAAGCTTTCAAAACTTTGTCCCTGTTTTAAAACACCAACTACAGACCAATTAAAAACATCAAATGGAGTGCGGTTGTCAACACGCATAAATTCTTCAAAAGAAGAATTCATGCGACAATTTAACCCCTTTGGGTCTGAGTCTACTACTTCCCAATAAGTATGATAAGTTCTTCCTATATAATCCCCTTGATTATTAGGACTTGGTAGAGGTGCAGTAGATCCCAGTTTAGCTGTTCCTAATACCAGCAGAGTTGCAAGAGTAATGGTTTTTAATTCTTTTAACATGGGTATCACTTTTTAAACACTAAATTTAGTGGCAATCAAATTGCGATCGCACTTCTTCAACAATCTAGCTCCCCCCTCATAGGATGAAAAGCCGATTCACCCCCATATAGCCCTTAATATTAAGCACACTCTCAATTAGACCTTCAACACAAAGTTCTCGATATTCTGAATCATTCATTAATCTATCAGCATTGCCAACCGTAATCACAGGAGGTGAATTGGTTGAAAAGCCTGCACAAAAGTCATCCAGCGCGGAACTTTATTACCTGTAATATCTAAAATTGGGAGAGAATGACTCCTCGATATTGGCCGCCCAGCCTCGCCCTGAGAATATTCGATCGCACTACGCTCTGGTTTTCCTAAACCATAAGTATTAGCAATATCGCTAGCCAACTGACAGTTTATTCTGACTTGCCCCATGTCAATTTTACCATTTCCGGCGCGGTAATACCAAGTTCTAGCGCCAGCGTTGGGTATCTCCTGACAGTCCGAATATGTCACCTCAAACATCTTGGCGATATGCACGTCATAGAGGCGCAACTGACCTCCATACGCAGATTTTGTCGTATTGGTTTCTGACACCGTAAGGGTATAAGTTCCTCCGCTCAAGTTCAAGATAATCTTCAAGGGAAATACTCAAGACTCGTCAAAAGTCGGCGGCCTGGCGGGCCAAATTAAAGTAATTAACAGACCGGCAGTTAGCGGCACTCACCAAACGTTTAAAGAACAAGTGCTCGGAGGTGGCGAGTTTGGCAGGGCGTCAAATATTACCACGCTCGATCGAGATGCGACAACTCCCCTGCTGCAAGCTTTAGGCAAGAACAGCATTGGTTATGCCACATTTGCTCAAATAGTCAATCAGAAAGCGGTGCGCGTTGTTCCAGTCAACAGTGCGACGCCGGATGCGCGTAACTATCCTTACAAGCGGCAGTTGTACTACGCCTACAAAAATCCTCCTAGCCAAGCAGTTAAGGATTTCTTGGGCTATGCAACTTCTTCGGAAGGACAGAAAGCTATGCTGGCCGGAAATTGAGCCTTTGCAAACCTCCGACATTCAGTGAAATAGTCCACCAGACAGAAGTCTGGTGCTACACAAGCTTGCGTCCGCGCAGGCGGACTTCTTCTTTAACCCACGTAGGTGGGTTTTGTTTGTCTAGACGCGGTTTCCAACCGCCCGCAACCCTACAAACCTCAAAATACTATTCATTTGTCATTGCTGAACTGATAGGCTAATATTCGATGTAATTTAAAACTTAAGGTTTTTCTGTGAGCAAAAGTCGCGAACCAGTCGAAAGTTTACTTCTCTACTATTTATTCAAATGGTCAATTGTCAGCCCGATGCTGCACCTTTACTTTCGAGGCCGCATCTACGGTGCAGAAAATGTTCCGACAGATGGGCCTGTGGTAGTAGTCAGCAATCACGCCAGCGATTTTGACCCGCCGATTTTGTCGAATTGCATGAGGCGGCCTGTCGCATTTATGGCAAAGGAAGAGTTATTTAAAGTTCCTATTTTGAAGCAGGCAATTACGCTTTACGGTGCTTATCCAGTGAAGCGGGAAAGTGCCGATCGCAGTGCTATTCGCTCGGCGATCAATTCTTTGGAAAATGGCTGGGCGACGGGTGTGTTTTTGCAGGGAACTCGCACCCCAGACGGCAGAATTACTGAACCGAAATTAGGTGCTGCGCTGATAGCTGCTAAGGCTAAAGCGCCGCTGTTACCTGTTAGTTTGTGGGGAACTCACGCGATTTCGTCGAAAGGTTCGGCAGTGCCGCGTCCGGTGCCGCTGACGGTGCGAATTGGCAAGCTAATTGAAGCGCCCGGTTCCTCGGATCGCGAGGAGTTGCAAGCGCTGACTCAAAGATGTGCGATCGAGATTAATGCCATGCACGATTTGGGTCGCTGATTTTATAACTTTTGTTGCTGTTTTTCAGGTTATATCTACAGATAGATGAATGCTGAAGATAAACATCGAAAAATATCAATATAAGTGATTGAAAACAAGCGCAATAATTAGGCTTGAATTTGAGTTTAATTGGACAGGAGATAAGAAGAAAGATATGGTAACAAGCAATCAAAGCCGCGCGTTGGGATTGTTTTCTAACCGCGAAGATGCGGAGCAAGCTCTGACAGAATTGAAATCTTCCGGGTTTCCAATGGATAAAGTTTCGGTTGTTGCTAGGGATGCAGGCGAGTCTGTAGGCGAGACTGAAACGATCGCTCAGGTGGGCGATAAAAATCTAGACACAGGAGCAGGAGTGGTAGCAGACACTCTGACAAATAGTGCTTTAGCCACCGTGCTAGTGGGTCTCGGAAGTTTAGCTATTCCCGGAATCGGGCCGATAATTGCAGCCGGTACTTTGGGCGCCTCACTGGTGGCTAGCGTAGCAAGCACTGGCGTCGCGGCTGTGGCTTTCGGTGGAGTGGTGAAGGCCTTGACTGACTTGGGAATTCCCGAAGAAACAGCTAGAACTTACACGGATCGCCTGCGGGCGGGAGATTATTTGGTGGTAGTAGATGGCACTGAGGATGATATTAGTCGGGCTCAAGGGGTTTTCAGCAGTCGGGGCATTCAAAATTGGGGCGTTTTTTAAATAGGAATTGTGCACCAAACTCTATCTGTAGGGCAATGCACACCTCACCATTGGTGATAACAATCAGCTCAAATTTAGTACCCGACTTTGGTGTGAAAATTAGCACATCGATCCCCCCTCACTAAAAAAGGGGGGGACCGGAAACAATCTTTCGTTTGCCGGGAAGGGGATTGAGATTCGGCTAAAACCGCGCTCTAGACGCGGTTTTAGTCTGAAGTGGACATTCATTCATTGCCCACGCGCTCCCTACAGGTAAATTATTGATTTTTATCGCTCATCTTTTGATGCTGAGGCGGTGACATAAGCGACAGCTAAAGGCGAAATTTTTTCTGTAACTGCTGCGATAACTTGACGATCAAACTCAGTCCACACTCTGGGGCGATCGAACATACAAGGTTGCAAAACCCCCCACAATAAGCCGTTAGCACAAAGGTGAGCGTGAATCAAAGCTCGATGTCCGAACTCTTTTGCCTCAAAATTTTTGTTGACAACTTCAGGATTTGCTGTTTCAACATCCTCAACAAAAATCGAAGGTTCAGTTCGTAAAGCTGCTGCAAACAAAGGGTCTTCTTCCCCTAAAGATTCTGGTTCTTTTTTCCATTCTGCGTCCCAAACCTCTGGAATGTTCGAGTTGTGACGCCAGCAGTAAGGTACTCTGCCCATTTGCGTTTCAGGATTGCGGAGGTAGAGAAAGACGCGATCGCAATTTAATACCTCGCCTAAAGCCGGCACCAAAGCCGAAAAAACAGCATCCGGCGTTTTGGTGTTACTCAAAATTTTATCCAGAACTTGCGGCAGAATTTGGTCGGTCATTAACTTTAGCTTTTGAAGTTCATCTACTAATTTTAAACTACTCGTTCTCTTCTGTTACCAGAAAGAATTGGTTTAAAGCCCCAAGCATAAGCGGGGGAAATTAAAAGAAGACTATTCATTACTCCAATCCTCTTCCTTCCAGTTAGAGATCGCTATAAAGCGGTCAACTGTCAACTGTCAACTGAAGCATTTATCATCAGCATCTTCCCGGTTCCTTAAATAGTTATAGAAAACAAGTTTTAAAACCTGAGCCAATGGCAAAAAATTAACACTTGCTCAATGCTTTCCTGGGTTTATTCAATTCGGGCTTGGCTGAAGTCAGCACCCGTATAACCGGTTGTCAGCCAAAGAATAGCCCTAGCGCCGTCGCGAACAGCTTTTTGCACCGGTTCGGGGGTTCGCCCAGACGGAACTGCCACAGGCTTAAAGGTAATGCCTCGACTTCCGAGTACGATTTCGCCGATAATCTGAGCTCGCCGCATATGATCGTCAGAAGTGATCAGATACACGCTCTCAATCCCTTGAGCTTTCAATTCATCTACCAGGGTGGTAAAATTTGTTACCGTGTCCACCGCTCTGTAGTCTAAGTGCAGGCGATCGGACTCAATTCCCGCTTCTGAAAATACCCATTCCGCGAACTCCGGATTGCTCCCAGACGACACCCAAATCGGCAATTCAGGATGAGCCCGAGCAAATTTGGCGGCAAACACCTCTCGCTCCGTAGCCCCACCTAGAACTAACAAAGCTTGGGGTCTCTGAAATTCGCTCTTAACCTGCTGATAGCCAAACCAGCACGCCGTCAAAAGCCCTACTAGGAACCAAAAACTGCGTGAAGTGTTCAAACGCTTGTAACGCTGAGTGTTTGAGTTGATTCTTAACCACATCTAAACCTATAAAAATTTTATGTAACTCACAAAGGAACCATAACAAAAAATACCGCACGTATAGCCCACTAACAGGAATTAAAAATTAAAATTTAAAAAAGGGTCGGGGGATCATAGATTTTAGATTTTAGATTTTAGATTTTAGATTTTAGATTGACTCTACGCTTGTGGTGGGGCTTAAACAGGTGATTTTAGATTTGAGATTTTAGATTTCAGATGGATTCTATAGAGGTTCTGCGTAAGTCCTCATCTTCAAGCAAGTATTCGTCTGTGGGCGCATTAGTTAGCGGATATGCAAAAAAGAGGGGCAAAACTTAGGCTTACCCCTCCTGCTGTTACTTTTTCTTGATTTTTAACGGGACTGGCCGGGTTCGAACCGGCGACCTAGCGCTTCAGATTTGTGTGAGTTTCCCCACTCTCTGGACTATACCTTCACCATAGGCTTGCAGCCTTTAGGTGGTGACCGTCTAGTCTCTAAACCTTCCTGATTTCAATATAGGCAATCCTTTAATCGCCATGAACTCAGGCTTGGCTTGGTATTGCCTTAGAGTCATAGGAACCCATGAACTCTTTAGGTTTCACCAAATTTGACCACATTCACTCCCAGAGTTTCCTCGCAGGGTGCCCGATTCTTCAGGAGGCGCTTGCTCTATCCATCTGAGCCACAGCCCCAGTTGCTAAACCGTTTTGATTATAGCAGTTAATGTCGATTTTGATTTGTTTATTCAGGATGATTACCGATCGCCAGTTGCGAGTTTCGCAGCGATGCGGGCAAAGTTTTCTGCTGCGGTGAGTTTACCAGCACCGTAACAGGCGCGCTGCCTCCATGCGGTGACGGGGAGATGTCCGGGGGGAGCATCTTCGTTGAATGAGAGTTCGCTGTAATATTTCCAATTTTCCTTGACTCGCCAGCCGACTCGATCGCAAAATTCAGTATAATTTGCCTCGGTACTTTCCCAAATCTGCTGCTGCACGCTCAACCCGAACCGCCCGCTGCTGTATTGTTGCCAAAGTTGGTCGATCGTGCGAAGGTCTGTAGGAGGAAAACTGTTAATATCGGCTGCACTCAGCCAGCCTTCGTCTTCCCTGACAGCGATTTTCAGCAAGATTTCCCAAGTGTGTTCATCAGCTTTGCGCCATTTTCCGGTTTCTAATAGCTTTGTCAGTTGGCGGTAGTCCATCCCCACTTCGGAAATAGCCGGAGTTGAGTCAGGTATTGCGCCGATTTTGTCTTCCAGTCGCAGTAGAGTGCTGACAATCAATTCGGGGTTTAGTTGTTCGAGGCGGTACAGAACCCATTCTAACTGAGATTGAATGTATGTGCGGGCGATCGCACCTTCCTGAAATTCGCTCTGCAACTGATCAAATTTAGCTGACCAATTTTGTTGGTTGCGAGCCAATTCCCACATTTGTTTGGCCCACTGCAATCTAACTTGTTCTTTTTTTAAATAAGTTTTGGAAGGCTTAGCACGTTGCGGGTAGGGAGTCAAATCCCAGCCGCAAATCGAGCAAAACTCTGCTTTTTCTTCTATGTATTCAGCACCGCACACTGGACAGTTAGACATATTGCCATAAATTCGGTTGCCAAGTAATTATATGACATCGCGTAAATTAACCCTAATTCTATTAGGTACGCACTTTGCACCCTACCATGAGAGTTTTTCTGTACTTATGTGGGCATTTAGCACCCGAAAGTTAGAGTTATTTATACCGCTCTAACAAGGCAAGCGAATAGTAAACAAACTGCCTTTGCCCAAATCTGATTTTACCTCGATCGTCCCGCGGTGAGCTTCGACAATTTGCCGACAGAGGTGTAGTCCCAAACCTGTAGCGGATCTCTTGTGAGTTCCCGAACCAAACCTTTCAAATAACTTTGCTTTTTCGGTGGGAGAAATACCGGCACCAGTGTCTTTTATTTCTATTATCACCCATGCCAGCGGTTGGTTTTTGAAGCTCGTATAAGCAGGTGAATTGGCAGCTTTTAAGCTGACATCTATTGAGCCGTTGTCGGTGAATTTAATCGCATTTCCGATGAGATTTGTCAGCAAGCGGTGGAGTTCCAGACGATCGCCGGGATACTTCGCAATCGGTGCACTTTCTGCACTTTCTGTCAAGTCTAAATTTACCGACAAACCTTTAGCATCCGCTAGGGGAGCTAGTTCTTCAGCTACCTCAGTAATAAGCTGGCGCAAGTCCACTGCAGCGAAACTTAGGGATTTGGCGCCTGCTTCGTAGCGGTAGACCTCCAGCAGCATATTTACGAGCGCGATCAGGTTTTTGTTGCTGCGAACCATCGTCCCGAAAGCGTCACGCATGGGAAGGGAAATTTCTCCCAAAGCTCCCTGCTGCATTAAAGTTAGCATTCGATCGGCTGCTACGAGGGGCGTCCGCAAGTCGTGAGCGAGTCGGGAGACAAAATCTTCGCGCTGGAGGGCGATCGAATTGCGCTCGTCTACGCTGTGTTTAAGCCGCAGGAGCGATCGTACCCTCGCCAGCAGTTCATCCATTTCGACTGGTTTGCGGATAAAATCATCTGCTCCCATGTCCAATCCCTGCACTACGCTCGCACTGTCGTGAGCCGTGATCAGCAAAATCGGGATAAAAGGCAATTCCTTATTTTGTCGGATTCGTTTAGTAACTTCGTAACCGTCCATTCCCGGCATCATCACGTCTAGCAGTACCAAATCCGGGGCTGACTTGTCAATTTGACTCAAGGCAGAAAAGCCGTTTTCGGCCGTACTAATTTCGTAACCTTCTTCTTCTAGGATTGTCTGAACCAACAAAACATTATCTGGTGCGTCGTCTACCACCAGAATCCGATCGGCTTTTGTGGCATTCGGAACAGATAAATAACTCATTTAATTGCTAACCGGGAAATAAATACTAAACTTTAATATGGCATCCGATTTATGTTTTCACATTTTTACAGTTCTTAACTCTGTCATAAGGAAGATCTCACGACTTTATCAAATCTTTTTACTTTTGAGCACTCGGATGTAATATACTTTACTACTTGGTTGTCATCGTATGCACGCCGTCCCAATCCTCGGGCGGGGGTACTACCAAATAGCTCAGGGATCGGTCGAGGTGAACTTCCACAGGTCGATCGCTGGGTCGCATTGCTAAAGCCGCTTCAAAATAACTAATAGCTTTCTGAAAGTTTCTAGCAATATAAGCATCCCTACCGTTACTGTAAAGTTCTAAAAACCGAAGGGTTTCCCCATCAATTGGTTCAGAACTATTTTGCAGCAACTCGTAAATACCCACTGGCTGATTTTGGCCCTTAACCCGCACCTTGTCTAACTCTCGCACCCAAATCCCTTCGCGGCACAAACTGTATGTAAATTCGCTCAAAATTATATCGCAACCGTACTCCTTCGTAAGCTGTTCCAATCGCGAACTCAAATTCACCGCATCCCCGATTACCGTGTAATCCATCCGCTTCTGGGAACCAATATTTCCCGAAACCACCTCTCCGGAACTAATCCCAATTCCGAAGCGAAACGGAACTTCGCCGGGGCGAGAATCATTAAACTCTTTCAAACGCCGGCGCATATCTAAAGCCGACTGAACCGCCATCCAACCGTGAATTTCCGGGGGATTCAGCGGCAGGGGCGCGCCGAACACCGCCATTAAAGCATCGCCGATAAACTTGTCTAAAGTGCCTTCGTAGTGGAAAACGGCTTCCACCATCGTCTCAAAATATTCGTTTAGCAGGGATACCACCTGGGACGCTCCCAGATTTTCCGTCAGCGTGGTGTAGCCGCGAATGTCGGAAAATAAAATAGTCACTTCTTTGCGTTCGCCCACCATCATGGCGCCTTCACCTAAAGCCATCACTTTATCGACGACTCCAGGAGTCAGGTAGCGGTACATCGTATTTTTCATCCGCTTTTCGCGGCTGATGTCTTCGAGTACCACTAAACCGCCGCGCACGCCGCCTTCTGGATTGATCAGCGGGTTGACAGTCAAATTCAAACTGCGTTCAATTAGTTTAATTCTAGAGGCGGGAATGGGCAGCGGACAATAAGGGTGATAGAGGGCAGAATTTCGCAGCGCAAAGAGAGATTGAGCATTAGCTAATTCTGCCAGCGCTACTTCCTCTGTCCACGCGCGGTTTTCGCCCCAAGCGTAATAGAAATTAGGATCGGCGCGATCGGGCACGGCCAAAATATAACTTTCTTCTTCTTCTTTTTGTTGGGAATTTAACGTTTTTTCTACCAACAGTCCCACAGTTAAACTTTGTTCGGGAACGTAATGTCTGGCAGCATTTCTGAGACTGTCTTCTAGTCGAAATTGCAAATTGTCGATCGGCACAACTTCCCAAACATAGCGATTCACAAGTTTATCTTCCCAAATCTGGGGATTTGGTTTGCTTTTAGCTTGATTTACCGGACAGCCCAACAATTCTAGGGCTGCTTCGTTAATCGTCACAACTCGCCCCTTCAAATCCGTGGAAATCACTGCATCAGAAAGACTTTGCAGCATATCTTTCTGATACTGCTTTTCCACCATCACGTTCTGAAACAGTTGAGAATTTTGCAACGCCATTCCCGCTTGGGAATTAAACGCTCGCAAAAACTCTTCGTCAGAAGGGGTGAAAGTACCTTGGTTCTTATTAATAAGCTGAGTTACCCCGATCAGCTCACCTTTAGCGTTATGCACCGGCATACACAAGACAGTCCGAGTGCGGTATCCCGTTTGCTGGTCTGTAGAGGGGTCAAAGCGGGGATCGTCGTAAGCATCTGTAATGTTTAGAGGTTGACCGGTCGAAGCCACGTAGCCAGCAATTCCCTTATTAGCAGGAATGCGGAGATCTACCATCGTTTTGCCGTCGGCCTTGGCGACTTTTGTCCAAAGTTCGTTGGTTTCCCGATTTAACAAAAATAGCGTGCTGCGATCGGCTTGCATCAAGTCGCGAGCTTGATCCATGACAGAACGCAAAGTTGTTTCCAAGTCAAGACTTTGACCCAAAGTCGTGGTGGCTCTCAAAAGTGCGGCAACCCCTCGCTGGTTGCGGGCCACGACGTAGAAAGACTGACAGCTTTCGAGAATAATCCCGATCGAATCTGCAAAAGCCTGGAACTGCTGTTCGTCCTCCTCGTTAAAGGGGGCATCGCCAGCTTTATTTAACAGTCTGACCACCGCTACGGGTTCGTGTTGGCTCTTGCTGCTAAAAATCGGCATACAGAGGATGGTCTCGATCTGGTAGCCCGGTGGCTCGTCTACTTCGGTATTAAAATACTCGTGCGATCGAGCTTCGGCGACATTGATCGATTTTCCGGTTGTTGCTACGTAGCCTAAAATGCCTGCATCCATAGGCAAGCGCACTTCTACATCCTCGCCCGTAAGTGGATCGACTGTTTTGTGCCACAGTTGATTTTTGTTGGAGTCAACCAAAAAAATTGTTGTCCGGTCTGCTTGCAAAATTTGACCAATTTTGACAGTGAAGGCATCTAAAAGTTGCTCTAAGAGACTTTCGAGTGCTTCATTGTTAATCAGGTCCATCGCCCGGATAAACTGCTGAAATTCAGCCGTGATAAAGTCCAGCAGGCACACTAATTCAGGAACTGGCAGGCTCTTAACACGGGAGGTCAATGCCCCCATAAAATTGACTTGAGTCAGTGTAGCCAGAACGCTACCAGTATTGGAGAAGGTCATGATTAACTGCTTGCTCAGAAGGGTAAACTGACTGCTGGTTGAGCCGCGCTAGATTCGGCGGCAGTGCACACTCTTGAATTTGTTTGCAAGCGCGTCGGCACTCGCTTGCCGTTTTAATGAATCCTGAGTTCAAAAGTGGCGCACGCAACTTCAGTTTGCTTGTTATGTATGCTCGATCTTTTTTACAACCTCGATGATACTGATGAGGGTTCGTCCATTCAAGCTGAACTTGAGTTCGCAAAACTGCTAGCCTGAAAATTAGGTGACAGGCTTTAGTTCGATCGAGAGTGCAGTGTGGATTTGACGCTCTGTGCTCTGCCAGCGCGCGGTGTGACTGTTTTAGCGCACTCGGCGACCGTATCCGGTCAGGTAAAGGGCGCTATGAAAGCAGCGCGCAAGGCATTCCTACAGAGCTTACTCATAGTTTAATGGTAAACGCAACAGCAGGATAGCGACGGTAATTTATGCAGCAAAAAAGTTGGATCGATCTTTGAGGACATCCCTCCTCGCTACCAAATGACGATCAAACAGCGAAGCTAAGCTGGCGGTGATGTTTAAAGGTGCACAGATCCTGAAATTTAGGCCGCTCTGGGCACAGACTCGGCAAATACCACCGATTGATAGTAGCGCTGCAGTTGTGCGGTGGCGGCGGCCCAACCCCAGCGTTCGGCTTCTCGGCGAGCGTTTTGGCGCAGGGTTTCCCGTTCTTCGGGATTGGCAAACAGACGCTTGGTGGCAGCCAGAGATCCTTCTTCGTCGGCGGGGTCAAATAAATATCCGTTAACACCGTCGGTGACGATATCGGGAATTCCGCCGCTGCGCGCCGCCACTACAGGCGTCCCCGCAGCCATTGCTTCTAGGAGCACTAAGCCCAGGGTTTCGGTGCGGGATGGAAAAATGAAGGCGTCGGCCGATGCGTAAGCTGTTGCGAGTTCTTGCCCCTTGAGGTAGCCAACAAAATTGGTGGGTGTACCGGCAAAATATTGTTCAAGGGTTTGCCGATGCGGGCCGTCTCCCACTAAGGCGAGGCGGGAATCGGGAATCGCTGCGAGGACTGGTTTGATGCGTTCGATTTCTTTTTCTGCACCGAGGCGGCCGACGTACAGCAGCAGGGGACTGTCTGGGTTATTTTGAGAAAGGCGCGATCGCATTTCTCGACTTGCCAATTCCGGGACAAACATTTCAGTATCTACGCCCCGCTGCCACAAATCTACCCGATCGATGCCGTGGTTTCTGAGTTCTTCCACCATTGCTGTAGAAGTACACAGATTCAATTCTGCTTGGTTGTGCGCTCCTTTGAGTAGTTCCCACAATAAAGGTTCGAGGACTCCGAAACCGTAGTGGTGCAAGTATTTGGGCAAATGCGTGTGATAAGAAGCCAAAATCGGAATGTTGAACTTTTTCCCGTAATATATACCGCCCAATCCCAAAATAGCGGGATTGACAACGTGAATAATATCCGGTTTAAACTGCTCTAATTGCCGACCGACCGCCGGAGAAGGAAGTGCCATTTTTAATTCCGGGTACATCGGCAAAGGCAAACCCTCCACACCGTAAACTCGGGCGCCTTTGTACTCTTTAATCCCGTAATCTGGAGAAAATATCAGAACTTGTTCGCCCGCGCGCTGCAAGTGATCTACAGTGTGAATCAGGCGCGTCACAATGCCGTCTATTTTCGGCAGAAATGTTTCAGTGAAAAGAGCAATTTTCATAAAAATAAGTTACTTAGGGAGCCGATAATCATAGCCAGGGGTCAAGGTCATCGGTAACAGGATACACTGTGTCGCGGGGAGCTAAGTCATGGCGTGCGATCGGCTGCTTTTCTACACTTCTTCTTTCTGTTGCACGACGGCTAATTTCGAGCGAGAGGTTTTTGGGATAAAATGCCAATTCCCTGAATGCCAATTGATACAATTATCCCACCTAAAAGCCTTCCCACACTTTCGGTCAAGCAATTAATTCTGTGAATTTCCTCTGCTGTTCCAGCAATTTATCTTGCTTTTTAAGTGGCAGATAAGCCTTCGCTAACTCGCCACTAATTTAGATCACTTGGCGTTACAGCAGCTCATTCCGCTATTAAATAATAAGCACAAACTGCCCTCGCTGACAATCCCGGCAGAACCACCAAAAGCAACAGAACGAGAATTTGACTTTGTGCGGCTTTATTCCCCAAAAGCCGGCACAAAAAACCTTATGCCATTTTGCAATTAAGCGCAGAGGACGCATAGGACACAAAACAAAAGATCAAAAAGATAGATATGAAAAAATTAATCTACAACGAAATCCCTTCTGAACTTGCAAACATTTCTCTTCTCTTCCCTTCTTTTCTCTTACTTCGCGCCCTAGCGCTTACGCGCCGCTTCGCTAACGCGCCTTCGCGGTTCGTTAAAAAATCTCTTACCCCGCAGGTAGATACCAGAACTTACTTCCAAGAAACCTTCGGCAAAATCTGGTTTTTATCGACACGGTGCTGATATTTTGTAGCAAAATTCAGCAAAGAATCGAGCAGGGAATCTGAGAGATAGTGCGGTTGCAAACCGAGGTCTAGCAAATTGGTGTTTTTGGCATTGAAATAATGTTCTTCTTTCTCGACTCTGGGATTTTCGATGTTGTTGATTTCTACTTTTAATCCCATTGCCATGCCTGCTTTTTGCACCAAGGAGGCTAAGTCGCCGACGCTGAATTGTTCGGTGAATTGGTTGAAGACGCGGAATTGTCCGGCTTCGGCGGGGTTGGCGATCGCCAATTCCACGCACCGCACGGTATCCCGAATGTCTAAGAAGCTGCGGGTTTGTCCGCCAGTGCCGTAAACCGTCAAAGGATGACCGATCGCAGCTTGGATGCAAAATCTGTTCAACGCTGTACCGAATACTCCGTCGTAGTCCAAACGGTTGATCAACAGTTCGTCCATGCCGGTTTCATCTGTGAGCACGCCGTAGACTACGCCCTGATTTAAGTCGGTGGCTCTTAAACCCCAGATTTTACAAGCAAAATGGATGTTGTGGGAGTCGTGGACTTTTGACAGGTGGTAGAAGCTGCCTGGTTGTTTGGGATAGGGTAGTGTATCCTTGCGCCCGTTGTGTTCGATCGTAATGTAGCCTTCTTCAATGTCAATATTCGGCGTGCCGTATTCGCCCATTGTCCCCAATTTCACTAGGTGACAGTCGGGGAAGTCTTCGCGGATGGCGTACAGCAGGTTGAGTGTCCCGACGACGTTATTGACTTGAGTGAGGACTGCGTGTTCGCGATCGATCATCGAGAAAGGTGCCGAACGCTGTTCGCCGAAATGGACGATCGCCTCTGGTGCAAATTTTCTCATGCTTTTGCTGAGAAAATCGTAGTTGGTGATGTCACCGACGAACAAGTCGATCGACTTGCCCGTTAAATCTTGCCATCGCTGGAGTCGTTGCTGAATCGGTGCGATGGGAGTGAGGGTGTCGCTGCACAGTTCCAGATCCCAGTGCCGCCGCACGAAGCTGTCGAGGATGCCAACTTCGTAACCTTTGTTAGAAAGGTAGAGTGCGGTTGCCCAACCGCAATAGCCATCGCCACCAATAACCAGGACTTTCATAAATCAACGGTGAATCTTGCTTGCCAATACTGGGTTAATGTACCAGGTATTGGTGCATTCTGAACCTTTAATAAAGCCTGTTCGCCTAGGAAGGAGTCTGTTTTTTTAGATTAAACCTGAATTTCGTCGGCGAAACTTGCCCGGCGGGTGAATTCAAAGGGGCCGGCCTGGGCTCCCCAGACGTGGGCGTCGGTTTCTGGGTCACGTCCCCGATCGTGGCTAATAAATTTGTCTTGGTCAATCTCGAATTCACTGTCTAGATAGGTTTTTTTGCCCTTTCTGACCACCATGCAGCCTTTTCCGGGTTCGACAGACCCTTTGAAGCTGTTGCCCGTCCACTGCGTAATAAAGGTGCAGCCGGGAAGGAGTGTCAGTTGTGCTTTTTTGATTTCTTGCAGCCGTTGCGGGTCGCGGGAAGCGCCGTAGAATTGTTCTTCGTTTTCTATGGCATAATTTTCGATGTCGATGCGATCGCCCACCGGGACTAATTTCAAAACTCGGACTCGGTACGGTACATTCAGTTCAATATCGTAGGCTTGTTCTAGATACAAGCTGAGCCCATCCAGAACTTCGATCGGCAAAGGCCTCATGCAAACGCGGATGTGGGCGAAGAATGGCGGGTTTTCAAAGGCTTGGGCTTGGTTGCTGAAATCGGCTGCCATCCAGCGGGCGAGGGTGACGATATCTGTGGAATGAGTCATTTCGATTTTAGATTTGGGATTTTAGATTTTAGATTGAGGGTCTGGTAAAAGTTATTTTAGGGTATCTAATGCGCGATCGCGCGCTACATCCCGGACTTCTGCGAAGTCGAGGATCTGGGTATTCTGTTTTTTTATTCGGGCAAACTTAAATTGCAGGGCGATCGGCTATAAATAGTTACAGAAAAGCATCGCAGAATTACCATGAAACTAGAACCTGTTGAATCTAGCAGGCTCCAATCTGCTGGTTATGACGAGGAAAGCTACACCCTCGAAGTTGTTTTTAATAGTGGCAAAACCTATCGATACTTAGTTCCCAAGACTGTCTAGTTGGAACTGATGGAATCTGATTCCAAAGGTAGTTATAAGCTATCTGACATTATTGATTGTTTCCCCTCTGAACAAGTAAAGAAACGGCGACGATAAGTACGGCCTTAATCTCCGCTTGGGATACTTCTGATTTTCATCTTTAGATAAGTGGGGAATCGAGCGATTTTAGATTTTAGTTAGAGTTTAGATTTTAGATTGAAGCATTAACCAAATTACTTTCGATAAAATATCAAATTAATCAATTCTAGCCGCCTAAAGTTAGATTACTCCAAGCATTTGCGCCGTCAATCTACAGATAAACCTAGAGATTTGGGGCGCAAATACTTTGTCCAACTGATACTTTTTCCAGAGATTAAATCCTCTGGTTGAGACATCTAAATTAGCAAATTAGATGAGTTTGACAGCCCGCAGACCAAACATCAGCACTGTCGCCAAGCCGACCATTCCGCCGAAAAGCCCGAAATAAGTTATTGCTCCGCTAAGAGTCATTGCAATTTCTCCAAAACAATCAATAAAAAGACATATAAGAACTATAATCTAAAATCTAATATCTAAATTAGATAAATATGCAATCCATAATTAAAGTTGACTTGGGGCCACAATCTTACAATGTTTGCGTGCGATCGGGCGGTTTAGACGAACTCGGCAGTATGATGGGCGATCTAAGTTTGGGCAAAAAAGTTCTGCTGGTGTCGAATCAGTCGATTTTTCGGCAGTACGGCGAAAGAGCAACAGCAGCCCTCGAATCGGCCGGTCTGGAAGTCAGTAGCTGCATTTTACCACCGGGAGAACAGTACAAAACTTTAAATTCGGTGCAGAAAATTTACGGGGCGGCTTTGGCAAACCGTTTAGAACGTTCCTCGACAATGGTGGCTTTGGGCGGCGGGGTTGTGGGCGATATGACGGGTTTTGCTGCGGCGACTTGGCTGCGGGGAATTAATGTCGTGCAGGTTCCGACTTCGCTGCTGGCGATGGTTGATGCTTCTATTGGTGGCAAAACGGGGGTAAATCATCCTTTAGGAAAGAATTTAATCGGGGCTTTTCACCAGCCGCGTTTGGTGTTAATTGACCCGGATGTACTCAAAACTCTGCCGGCGAGGGAGTTTCGTTCGGCGATGGCGGAAGTCATCAAGTACGGGGTGATTTGGGATGCTGAACTTTTCGGGAAGTTGGAGAATTGCAAGCGTTTGGATCAAATGCGCTATGTAAAGGCGGATTTGTTGGCTGAAATTTTGAGTAGGTCTTGCCAAGCTAAGGCTGAGGTGGTTAGCAAAGACGAGAAGGAATCGGGTTTGCGGGCGATTTTGAATTACGGGCACACCATTGGTCATGCTGTGGAAAGTTTGACCAATTACAAGGTGATAAATCACGGGGAAGGAGTGGCAATCGGCATGGCTGCGTCAAGCCGGTTGGCTGTGGAGTTGGGAATGTGGGATGCTGAGTGCGATCGCCGCCAGTCTGCTTTGATTGAAAAAGCGGGTTTACCTGCCAAATTGCCGGCGGGTGTCGATGTTGAGGAAATTTTGCATACTTTGCAACTCGATAAGAAGGTACAGGATGGCAAGGTGCGGTTTGTGCTGCCGGTGCGCTTGGGTGAGGCTGCTGTGAGCGATCGGGTGGATGGGGATTTAATTATACAAGTTTTGAAGGAAATGCTTTAGATTCTCGTTTTTGGGGGTGTTTAACCGTCGCTGAACGCCCATTAACGCCGATCGCCAAAGATGTTTTTTCTTTCAATGGGGGATCGGCGGTTGAAGTTAGGAACCGCTCGACTGCGAATTAATTTCCTCCAAAATTTTATCTACTCTGTTAGCAGCTTGAGTTCTACCTTGCTTGATAAATAACTCCTTAGCTTTTGTCAGGCTGGCTACGGCCTCCGCTTGGTTTTCCTTGTCTCCTTGCTGGTACAAACCGACTCCTAAATTGTTTAAAGCATCGGGATATCGATCGTTAATTTTAACGGCTTGTCTCCACTGAACAATTGCCTCGGGTAACTGCCCCTGACTTGCCATCGCCACGCCTAAATCGTTGTGAGCTTTGGCGTGCTGCGGGTTGACTTCAATTGCTTTTTGGAATAGAACGATCGCATCGCTCATTTTACCTTGCCCCGACAGCATACTTCCCAACTTGTAATAAGCATCCGCTTCTTTGGGATAGCGAGCGATTAGTTGCCGGTACAAAGCTTCGGCATTGACAGCATTTCCTTGACCGTAAAGGTCGTTGGCAGTTCTCAAACCCATCGTGTAGCCTTTACCTACAACTTGGCACTTTTTCTCGGAGTTGCCTTGCTGCTTGCAAATCCTGAGTTCGTCTCCCTTCATCTCGTAGGACAGAACTTCTCGAACCGCAGGGCCTCGGCGCGGTGGCTGCAAGTTCTGCGACTGCAAGTTTTGCGAGAGTTGCAGGGCGATTGGCTCAGCTTGTACCGATTGCGCCGCTGCGACACTGCAGATTCCTGCACCCACCAAAATGCTTGGGGCAATCCACCTCAAAGGTTTGAACCAGCGAAACTCTCGATCGTTTTTCATGTCTTTTGTGGAAACGTGTTGTTGATATGCTGGGTTTCACTAGCGCCGTAAGAGTCGGAGCCGATGGGGCCCACCCGATGAAATAGTTAGTTATTAACAGTCGAGATATTTTAGCACTGTGTGGCCGAGTTTGAGTTAAATTAGAGTAGAATTCCGATCGATTCTCAGTCAACCTTAGCAGGAAAATAGAAATGGGGCAGTCTATTCTTACCATGCTCTTTGCGCTCATCCTCGGCTACGCTGTTAACTCAAGCGTCAAAATAGTCAGCGGTGGCGACGAAGCTTTAGTGGAACGTTTGGGTCAATACAAGCGCACCCTCAAGCCAGGATTCCACTTTATCAGCCCCCTGGTCGAAAAAGTCGTCTGCGTGGACACAAGCCGTGAAAGAGTTTTAGACATTAAACCTCAGTCAGCGATCACGGGAGATAATGTGGCTCTCGAAGTCGATGCCGTTGTGTATTGGCGGGTTGTGAATTTACAGAAAGCTTATTATGGAATAGATCAAATTGAAAATGCGATAGCCAACTTAGTTTTAACGACGTTTCGCGCTGAAATTGGTCGATTGCCAATGCAAGACATCTTGGGTTCCCGAGATGACATGAATAAAAAGTTACTCAAAAAGTTGGACGAAGCTACCGAAACTTGGGGTGTCAAAGTAATTCGGGTGGAAATTCAAAGCATAACACCTCCGAAAAGGGTGCAAGAAGCTATGGAATTGGAGCGCGCCACCAAGAGCGAGTGGCAAGCAATGGTCAATAAGGCGATCGGCACTAAGGAGTATATGAGGCTCTTAGTTGAAGCTTTAGACTCTCATCCGAATAGCAAGCAAGTTTTGAATTACTTAGTAACCGAAAAATACTTAGACGCTCAACAAAAATTGGGCGAAAGCGACAACGCCAAAATTCTGTTTATGGACCCGAGGAGCATGAGCGAAGCTCTGGGCGAGCTGATGGGTTCTATGCCCGATGTGACGCCTCCTTCTGAGGGCAGCCAAATAACAGTTATCGAGACTAACACTTCTCAAGACTGATTCCTGAAGATAGCGTCGGCTACCTGAGAGACATCGCCCATTTCTCTGACATCGTGAACGCGCAAGATATCTGCCGAATTTGCGATCGCACCTGTACAAGCCGCCGCTGTCCCCCAAACTCTTTGTTTCGCTTCTGGCTGATTCAAAATGTGACCGATGAAGCTTTTTCGCGATACTCCGATTAAAATCGGACAGTTTAAAACACGGAATTTTCGCAAATCTCGCAGAATTTCTAAGTTTTGACTGTAAGTCTTGGCGAAGCCAATACCAGGGTCGAGAATTATTTGAGATTTGTCAATCCCCGCAGCCACTGCAGCAGCAATTCGACTCTCGAAAAATTCCCCAATTTCCCCCATTAAATCCTGATAATCTGTCAGTTGTTGCATCGTCTGGGGAGTTCCCCGAATGTGCATTAAAATTATTGGCAGTTTTAACTTAGCAACGGTTGACAGCATTTCTGAGTCAAAAGTAGCTCCCGAAATATCGTTAATTATATCAGCTCCCGCCTCAACCGAAGCTTTCGCAACCTGCGCTCGGGTAGTATCGACCGAAATAGGAACTGAGCCAAAAATCTCGGCTTTTTGCCGGAGTATTTGTACGAGAGGTATAACGCGATCAATCTCCTCTTCTAAAGATATTTCCGCTGCACCAGGCCGAGTAGATTGACCGCCAATATCAATAATATCAACTCCCGATTTTACCATGTTTTCCGCTTGCGCCAAAGCAGATTCTATGGTATAGAAATCTCCGCCGTCGCTAAAACTGTCAGGGGTAACATTTAAAACGCCCATTAAATAAGTGCGTTTTCCCCACTCGAAAACTTTATTTCTAATAATAATTTTTTCTGGGTTATTTGTCATGGCGATCGGGGGATTTGAGATTTGACTGAACGCACGGGTAGCCCGAAACCGGGTTTTTCACGACAATATTTCGTTGCAACCCACAGATTCTGTAAAAAACCCGGTTTCTTTGATTCTTAATGCGTTCAGGACTGTTCAACCAAAACTTAACCAGCTAAAAACAGTGTCAACTGTCAATTCTAATTCGATTTTATCAATGATTGGCAACAGAGCTGCACGTTTATACAGTTCTACTTTTTGTCCTGGAAATACTGCCAAAATACTCTCTTCTTCTGGGTCTAATAACCACCCCAACTCAGTTCCGTGTCGCGAACAGTGGAGTAAGTTACTCAGCACTTTTGTTTGGCTTTGGTTTGGAGAGAGAATTTCTATCGACCAGTCGGGATTAATGTCAAAGCGGTTAGCAATTCTACCCGACGGCAAAAAAGGAATTCTTTCCCATCGGAATACTGCTACATCTGGCACGATTGATGCGCCGCCAAAAGTGCAGCGTAACTCGGGAAAAGCATTGGCAATTTTCCGAGTTTTCGCTACTTGATTGATAGTCTTGCAGAGTTCACCTTGAAGTACGCTGTGTTCACCTTGAGGCAGGGGCTTCTGAATGATTTGTCCCTCAAGAAATTCTGAGGCCGGTCCAGTTTCAGGAAGTTTGAGGAACTCGTCTAAGGCTGGTTTGGGTTTAACGATCGCAGTCATAGGTTAATTCTCCCGATCCGAGAAACACTGAACGGCACATCACAATTGTAGGCGATCGCTGTTTAATTCCCGCCGCCCTTGTTCCAATTACCAATTAACAATTACCAATTAGCAATTACTGATAATTGACAATTCGATCGAAGCTAGCAGCTTCCAAACTGGCCCCGCCTACAAGAACCCCGTCAATCTCAGGCATCGCCATAACTTCATCAATATTCTCCGGTTTAACAGAGCCGCCGTACTGAATTGGCACGTCAGGATTAGTCAATTTACTGCGAATCAAACCAATAACTCGGTTAGCTTCCTTCGTTTCGCAAGTATCGCCAGTGCCGATCGCCCAAATCGGCTCGTAAGCAATTACCAACTTATTTTGGTCAACACCAACCAAATCTTTTTCCAATTGAGAAAAAATGTGAGCTTCAGTTTCGCCTGCATCTCGCTGCTGCTTGGTTTCCCCAACGCACAGAATCGGAATTAAATCGTATTTCTGAGCAGCTTTCAGCCGCAAATTCACCGTTTCGTCAGTTTCCCCAAAATATTGGCGTCGCTCGCTGTGGCCGATAATGACATAACGGACACCAAGTTCACTCAGCATTGGCCCGGAAATTTCCCCAGTAAAAGCTCCCGACTCTTGCCAGTGGACGTTCTGAGCACCGAGTCTGATCCGGCTGCCGTGCAAATTTTTTGAGAGGACAGCCAAGGAAGTGAAGGGAACGCAAAGCACGACTTCCCGTTCCTCTGGGGTTTCTGTCAGGCAGGACATGAATCCTTGAAGAAACTCTAGGGATTCTGCCCTAGTTTTGTACATTTTCCAGTTGCCAGCTATAACTATTTTGCGCACTATTTCTTTAAGTCCTTGTCCTTACAACGCAATTTATAGTCTAAAGCTTTAGCGTACCTTTCGATCCTTCATTGCCCAAACTCGATGCGAGCTTGCTCAACTAAGTCAACGGTGACGACTTCGGTTTCGGCTTCGCGGGCCAACTGCTCGATGCGGACGCGAGCTTGTCCCCGGACAAAATAGGGAATATTTTTCAGCTTCGCCTTGGCTTCTGGCGTCCATTTTAGATCATCGGAAAATTCGGAATCGGGCATGGGGTATTGAGCGATCGACTACAAGCCTTCATGGATCTGGCTTTGATGGAAAGCCTGGATGTCTTAAATTTACCACGAGTTGCGATCGGGCCACACCTTCTCACTCTGCCTTAATTTTGTTGCTTAAAATAGCCGACGCTTCTTGTAAAAGCTGATTCTGCTCTTGTCGAATTGCCTCCAACCTTGTCAAAATATTAGCAATTCGTTCCTGAGACTCCAAACTGTTTGATTCAACTGCCCTCAATTGTAAAACTGAATTATTTTTGTCTTTGGGATTCTTTGAAACCAATGAGTTTACAACTACTCCCCTGAGATTACTTACAGATTTCAACCCGAGACTCAAAACCCCTTGCATTAATTTTAAAGGAATTTGCAGAATAAATAACAATCCTTTTTCCAAAAAGTTACCTAAACCCTGTAATAACCTCTTGATAATCCATATACATAGCACCACCACTACTAAAGATATCCACCACGGGTGACTCATCACCCAGGATACTACAGGGTTTGCATACATCCAATTTTCAACAGTACCAGCGATAGCACTTTGAAGGGCATTGGAAGTGGCATCGCTCATGTTTCCCACCTTAGACAGTGCTACTTCCATAGTAAGTGACCTCTATCAACGTAATTTACTGTTTCCCAGTGATTATAGTATAGCTTCTGTTCTTAATAGTGGGACTTTAGCCAAAAAGTAATTGCTCAACTAGGGGAAAAAAGGGAGCCATGAATAGAGAGGGCTTGTTGAATAGCTTGATAAGCAGTTAAGCC
>NZ_JAUBQX010000046.1:0-47944 GCF_036701505.1 Microcoleus sp. Pol11C2 | reverse complement strand
AGGACTTGATTTATTGTGGATTTTAGTTATGATGTTGATTTGCGCCTTCATCTTTCCCGTTTTCCCCTAGTTTTCTTAGCTTGATGCTCGACTAGGTTTTCTCACCTGAATGGATAGTAAGTTGTCAGCGATAGGGGATTAAAGTGCGAACTCTAACCCAGATGGGTTTACCCTATTGCTGCTAGTCATCCCCCCTTTCGGGTTTCGACTAAACGAATCGCACCTACTCATTTACTGCAATTAAAAACCCCGGTTTATAGGCGTCGGAGTGCGATCGCGAACTGTAGGAAAAAATCGTGGCTTTAGTAAGGAGAAATACCCTAACAGGACTTACGCAAAAAACCCGGTTTATTCCACTACTCGTCGCTTTTTCGATAAATATTGACGAAGCAACCGGGTTTTTGGTCTTTGAGTGCGTCCAGGACTGACTCAGAAACGGGGTTGCACTAGGGTCAGGTGTCCAACGTTCTAGTTTACTTCGTAAATCATAGGGATTTGTGAGTCGATCGGTAGATAAATAAGCAAGTTAACTTCTCAGGACTTACGCACAGGGATTAAAAAACTCAGGTGGTTTAAACAAATATCCTTCGTGCTTAACCCCGGATTTTGGTAAAAGAAACCCGGTTTCTGCGTCCTGGATGACTTCTCTTTTTTACTGCTAAAAATCGCTATGTTTAATTTTTTCGTATTAAGCTTTCTATTGTCGATACCTGCCTTCTTTCTGGGTATTGTTAATCCGAAATGGGTGGGCGCACCAACCCGCAAGCGATCGGCCGCGATGTACGGCGGGTTGATGGCGGCTTCGTTTGTACTTGTTGGCGTCACCGCACCCAATCCGTCTCAGGAAGTTTCAGTGGCGCTTCCGGCCCCAAGCGATCCGCTAGTATCCTCTCAAACCGCTAAGCCGTCACCGCTTTCGGCAGCGCCGACACTGAAGCCGGAGACTGTGAAAATGCCGACACCAACACCGAAACCTGCAATTTCTGCTCCCACACCTACACTTGCCAAACCAGAACCCGATCGCAAATTGCCATCTTCAGTCAAATCTGTTGAACGAACCGCAGAGATTGCTCTTGATGCACAGCAACCAAAGAAAGACACCAAGAAAGTTATTGACGAGTCTTCTAAAGCGAAGGTTAAAAGTGCCGATTTTCCGAGTTGCGTTAACTCGGATTGCAACTGTTCTGACTTTGCGACTCAGGCCGAAGCGCAGCGAGTTTTAGAAGCATATCCGGGCGATCCTTTTAAGCTCGATCGAGATCGAGACTCTATCGCTTGCGAAACGCTAGGTTAGATTTGCTCTGCCAACAGCCTCGGTTAAGGATGAAGGCTTTTTTGGGTGATTGTACGAATTGAAGAACGCAAATCGATCGGCTAAAATTGTCTAATTGTTGAGCTTGCGGTGCGGGTGCAGCTATGACTTACAGCTTGAGAATTGTCGATTTGCCAACGAGTGAACGGCCACGGGAACGGTTGATGGCGGGTGGCCCGAAAAGTTTGGCGACTGCAGAATTGATTGCGATTCTCCTGGGTACTGGTCAGGGACCCGGCAAACTTTCCGCCGTCGGGCTCGGACAGTATATTTTAAATCAGTTGAGTTTGCACCACCGCGATCCTCTGGCTGTGCTACGCAGTATTAGCGTTCAGGAGTTGACGCAGATTCACGGGATTGGCCCTGCTAAGGCGACTTCGATTTTGGCGGCGGTGGAGTTGGGGAAGCGGGTGTTTCAGTCGCGGCCGCCGGAAATGGCTGTGGTTGACTCTCCGCAAGCGGCGGCGGATGCCCTGAGTCAGGATTTGATGTGGCAGTCTCAGGAACGTTTTGCTGTGGTGTTGCTGGATGTGAAAAATCGGCTGCTGGGTACTCAGGTAATTACGATCGGCACAGCAACGGAAACTTTGGCTCACCCACGGGATATTTTTCGCGAGGTGATCCGCCAGGGGGCGACGCGGGCGATTATCTCGCACAATCACCCATCGGGGATTGTGGAACCCAGCCCGGAGGATATTGCTTTGACGCGACAGTTGCTGGCGGGAGCGCAGTTTTTGTCGATTCCGCTACTGGATCACTTGATTTTGGGGAATGGCGATTTTCGGAGCTTGCGGCAGACGACGACGCTTTGGGACGAGTACCCGCAGGGTGATTGAACTCTTATACTTAACTAATTTCATTACTATCATTAGTTATTTGTATCTTTGGGCTCTCCGACGGCTGAATCACCCGTGACAGCAGGCAAATTTTCCGGCTGGAGTACCCCGCTAGAGCCTGTTTTGGCTGAATGTCGCTGCTGATACTTCGTTTCGATCACAACTCGGTTAATCTAGTATAGGTAGGCTGAAGAGGTCGCTAATCCGATTTTTTTTGAGCATACTAAACGTATACTGAGCCAGCACCTAAATACCCACTTATTAAGAAATTATTAAATGGGATGTAAAATACACGGTGTGGTGATAGGAGGAGAACTGTGTTTCTGAGACTTGCAGAACAACACCGTAAATTCGTTCAAGATTTGGTAATGAACCTTCAAGCTTTAGCGATCGTGCTAGAGCATCGGGGTTATCTGGCCTCCTGCTACACTTGCGGGGGTCAGATGAACAGTGCCTCATTTATGGTCAGTTTGACGGACAACCATCTGATTCGATTTTTAGTGTCAGATTACGGTATCACTTGGACTGAGATGCGGGACGACCGCGAACTGATGAAACTAGAAGGTGCAGAAGCGATTAATCAGTTACAAGAACTGGCAAATCTCGTAAAGTATCAAATCCAACCTTCGGAAGCTACTTTAGCGACGGCGCAGTGAGTGTAGCGATTGCACGGTTCCGAGGAAGACGACGCAAGAAAGTCAGTGCTTGTCTGCTAAAACCGAATCCCCAGCGAGTTAGTTGAGAGGGTTCATTTAGGTACACAGCGATGGCTGCTCAACAGCCAAGGGGTGCTATCAGGGTGCCTTGAGACTGTTTAGCGCTCAGTCGCTCGAAGTGAGCCTGGGCAGACTGCATACTTTATGCCAGAAGTCTCAAACTTGGAACCTCTAGTTTTTTTTCAGTTGTTAATTTTCTCTTGAGAGCGATTAGCAAAATGTAGAAGTGGGAGTGCTCGTCCGCTGCGATGTTAATTTCTAACTTTGGCATTCAAAAGTCAAGGAATTGAAATTAACTTTGAGCAGGCAGGTAGGATTTAACATCCAGAGTGAGAATGAGGCTGTGAAGATTGGGTGAAGCGCAGACCCAGGGCTATGGCATACGGGCGATTCAGCAGTCAAGTGCAAAGCCAGTAAGGCTTAATTCGAGCCATTCGTCTGTGCTTGGTTGAAAACATCTTCATTTGTCTAAAATTCCCTGTTTGTATAGTCGCGCATTCCATGAGACTGTTGGCGAATCAATACTTTGTTTCTTTGGGGGGTTTAATAATGAACCGCCAAGACGCCAACTACGCCAAAAAGGAAGAAGAAAGAGGAAGAAGGATAGAAAAATTAATTGCGGGCAATTATCCGGACACGCTCTAAGAGGGGTGCGACGGGAGCAAATGTGAGGTGTCACCCTTCACGGATTCGCCAACAGCATCACGGCGCGGAGCTTAAATTGATACCAATGCCCTTGTGGTTGCCCCACCAAATGTTGCCAACCCCCTACACTCGTCCTAATTCCGGTTGCATCCGCAGTTGGGCCGACAGCGGCAGATGCTCTGAACCAATTGGCGGTAAAACCTTGGCTGATTTCGCCCCCCAGTGGTGAGAATACCAAACATAGTCAAGCCTCACCAGGGGAAAAGTTAATTTCCAGTTTAACTGTTTAACCAGTAAACTCAGATCCCACCCGTGAGGAAAAGTAAAGCCAAAACCTACTCCTGCTGTTCGGAAAGCATCTTGCATAACGGCTCTTAAATAATAGTAGTCTTGAGATTGGTCAGTCAGATTAAAGTCCCCGGCAGCAATAGTCGGCAGCGTTTCTTTCTGGAGTCGCCGCACTAAATCTTGAATTTGTGCCGGTCGGTCGCCGTACTCGTAAACTGGGATTTTGAGGAAAGGCAAAATTTTATGCTGGCGAAACCACGGTGGGGTGGTTGAAATGTTATAAAGAACTACATCTTGCTGGTTCATTGCGATAATAGCTCGTTCCTGTGGTTCGTTCCCACCGGCTAGCTTTAACTTTTGGAAAGAGCGAATGGGATATCTGCTGAGAATCACATGGTATCCGCGCCCCAGGTTGTGCGGGTATAATGCTGCCAACTTAGAGAATACTTCTTTGGCGTAATCCTCCTTAATTTCTTGCAAACAAATGAGGTCTGGTTTTTCTTCCTCAATTAGGTTGACCAAAGCTTGTGGGGATTTGTGATGCCAGCCGAGGTTGAGAGAAAAAATCTTGAGGGTTGGCTGGGAGTCACTGATGTTCGCCGACTGGGGAGAAAAGTAGGTGACGTGTAGCCAACCCAGCAAACAGATACCAGCGACAGAGGAAACAATCGCGAACCAGCGTTTCTTTATGATAAAAAACCCTAGAATTGGCAGCAGGAAGATTGGCAAGAAAATCCAAGGAACAAAATCCCCCATCAAGGCAACCGGCCACAGCCTGTCCCAAAAGATCAGTCTCAGAATCAGATAGCCGACAATCAGTGCTGAGTAGGCGTAGGCGAGCAGTTGAGCAATTCGCTGCAAAAATCGGTAAGGCTTAATCATAGCGCCGTCTGCAATAGCATCCTCTTACGGATGTGGGGACAAAAAACTGGATACTGCTCAGCTCAAATTAACTGAAATGGCCGCTCCCCTGCTGAGGCTAGGGAATACACTTCTCCTGTGTCCGGCTCTTTTATTTTATACAGACTTCTGGCTGGAAACAGTGATTGAAAATCGCGATCGATATATTGCTATTTAGAGTAAGTTGTTGGTTAAATCAAAATTAGCGATCGCAAAGTTAGGAATCTCAAGCAAATGATCAATCTCAGCGAACTACTAGAACCCATCGCCAGTCAATTTCGCAGTCTGGGAATTCCCGAACCAATTACCCATTGGGGACACCCTGTAATGATGGGGATCGTGGTGGTGGCGATGGGCAGTTTTGTCGGGTATACGGGATGGCAGGGACGTTTGGCCACCGATAAAGATGTCGCACTCAAAAGTCGCTCGGATCACCGCAAGCTTGCACCATGGATGTTTCTATTTCTAGCTTTGGGTTATACAGGCGGCTTGCTATCGCTGGTGATGCAGCACCAGCCAGTCATGGAAAGCCCGCATTTTTGGACAGGTTCGACAGTGCTGGTTTTGCTGGCTATGGGCAGCTTGATTTCGCTGACGGGTTTTGGGGGCAATAAGCTAGCACTGCGCGCGGTTCACGCTTATTTAGGCACGACGGCTCTTGCACTTATGGTGCTGCACGCGGCTTTCGGTTTAAAATTGGGGCTGTCTATTTAGAAGAGGAAGAGGAAGGGGAACGGGAAGGGAAAGAATGTAAGGAAAGAAATTTTGCCATAACTTACGCATCGGTAGCAGAAACCAGGTTTTTTATCGAAATACACGGCGTTTAGTCATTTATCTCCGTTGAAAAACCCGCTTTCGTTGGTAAGGAGTGCATAATTTCGGCATAGGTTTCCATGAAAGATTCCCCCTCTAAATTGCTAATTAATGAATCAAGCAACGGGTGTCATCTTCTGTCTTGCCTACATTTTGGGATTGATTTCTACAGCGGTTCCTTGGGGTAGATACGCAATACTTGCTTTGGGAATAGCGGTAGCTATCGCCCTGCCAAAATTGTTGCAAAAATTTACTAAAAATTCTGTCAAAGTCACCAAGACAAGACGCAGCAGACAAAAAGAAAATGCTCTTGAAGAACCCTTAGATGCGAGGGAAGAGTTGAGTTTGTTGGAGAGGCTGCCGAGAGCGAAATGGGTGTGGGCAGTTGCGGGTTTGCTGGCATTTCTAGCTAGCGTTTATTTTGCAGTTCGATCGCCCCAACCGGCAATAGATGACATCAGCAAACTGATTCCGGCTGGCGGAAACACTCAAGAAGTGGCAGTGACAGTTCGCGGTAGAGTTGTTAGTACGCCTCGATTGACTCGATCGGGTCGATCGCAATTTTGGCTAGAAACCGATTTAGTTAGCCAAATCAACGGCGGCGAGGGAGGAGTAGTGGTCAACCGCCCAGTATCAGGCAAACTCTACGTTACAGTGCCCCTCCTGCAAGCAACAAGTTTGTACGCCGACAATACGATCGCAGTGGTGGGATCCTTGTACAAACCGCAGCCGCCGTCGAATCCGGGGGCTTTTGATTTTCAAGCATATTTAGCCAGAGAAGGAGCTTTTGCAGGGCTCAAAGGCCGTCAAATTGACTGGACGAGAGAAAAGGCGATCGCGGATGTAAATCGAGTTAACAACCAAGCGGATGCTTTCTGGGAGCCCAGCGGGATGCGGCCATCGAAACTTCAAGCGATGCGGCAGCGGATAGTGCGATCGCAACTATCGCAGTTAAAGGTTCCCGAAGGGCCTTTGATCAGTGCGATCGCCCTCGGCAAACAAGCAGTAGATTTACCTTACAACATCCGCGACTATTTTGTGCAGGCTGGATTAGCCCACGCGATCGCAGCTTCCGGCACTCAAGTTTCGATGGTTTTGGCTTTAGTTCTAGCTTTAACCAGGCGTTTTTCCAAACAATTGCAATTTAGCTTTGGCGTCGGTGCTTTATTTTTGCTCGTGGGGCTAACTGGCTTTGAACCATCAGTATGCCGCGCCGCTTTGATGGGATTTGGAACACTATTTGCTGTGGTTCTGAGCCGCCAAGTTAAGCCGCTGGGATTGCTGTTAATTGCTGCTACTATTTTACTGCTAGTTAACCCTTTGTGGATTTGGGATTTAGGTTTTCAACTGAGTTTTTTGGCCACTTTGGGGTTAATAGTGACAACGCCGCCACTGATGGCAAAGTTGGACTGGATACCGCCCGCGATCGCTTCGATTATTGTGGTTCCGATCGCCGCTTCAATTTGGGTGCTGCCGCTGCTACTTTACGTTTTTAGCGTGGTATCACCTTACAGCATTTTAGTTAATATTATTGCCGCTCCTTTGCTGTGGATTTTGAGTATTGGGGGGATGGTTAGCGCTTTAGCTGGATTGATTTTTCCGCCCGCTGGCAGTGTTTTAGCACAACTGCTGGACTATCCGGCAAAGGGGTTAATTGCGATCGCCGAATATTTCTCGCAATTACCCGGTAATTCGGTAGCTGTCGGTCAAGTATCGGTGTTTCAGCTAATAGCGCTTTACAGTTTAATTTGCTGGGTTTGGATCGGGGGAAGAAAGAAGAAGGAAGAAGGAAGAAGGAAGAAGGAAGAGGGAAGAAGGAAGAAGGAAGAAAGAAGAAAGAAGAAGGGTAAAAGTAGAGTTGTTTCGCTGCCGAGTTTTTCATCGGCTTGGATTTTGCCGCTGGCGCTTGTAGCGGGAATAAGTATCATAGTTTTGCCAGCTTGGCACGTTCAGTCATCTTTATTTCAAGTTACTTTGCTAGCGACATCTGGCGAGCCTGTTTTAGTAATTCAAGATCGGGGAAAAGTGGCGCTAATTAATAGCGGTGATGAAAATACCGTAAGGTTTACAGTGTTGCCTTTTTTGCAGCAGCAAGGAGTTAATTCTGTGAATTTTGCGATCGCCACTCACGGTCATTTAGGTTTGAGCAGTGGTTGGGGAAAATTACTAGAACGCTTGCCAATTAAAACATTTTATGATAATAAGGCTCCGAAACAAATTCACCGTGGCAACAATCAGGAATTTATGACGGCTGTGCAATCTCGCCAAGGCGTTTACTTTCCTTTAGAAACTAACAGTACAGTTGATCTGGGTTCGACGCGGTTGCAGTTGGTGAATGCGGAGATTCCGGTGGTAGAATTCCTGGTGGGAAATCGAACTTGGTTGCTCGTCGGTGAAATGACACCGGAAGCGCAAAAACAATTGGCAGCAACGGGAACCTTGAAGCCGGCTCAAGTGCTGTGGTGGTCAGGAAAAGCCCTGACGGCTGAGTTATTGGGCGCAGTTGGGCCGCAAGTGGCGATCGCATCTGCTGACGAAATCGACCCAGAAACCGCAGCCCAACTGCGCCAAAGCAAAACTCAGATATTCTGGACAGGGCGCGACGGAGCCCTCCAGTGGACTCCCACAGGGGGATTTAAGACGACTCTGGAATCGGAAGAAAATCAAACTTCTTTTTTATAAAGATTTACAATCTGGCGCACTGTGCGGTAAAATACTTTTAGCTCACATCTCAAATCACTTGGAGAGGTGGCAGAGCGGTTGAATGCGGTAGACTCGAAATCTACTTTAGGGGTAACTCTAACGTGGGTTCAAATCCCACCCTCTCCGTACATCTCAGCGTCAAGCGTCAAGCGCGCACCTTATTAACTTAGGGTGCGCGCGCCTTATCATATTATGAAATTTAACTCCACAATCTCAGTAGCATGATAGCTGCTTTCATTTCGGTAAGGTAGAGGCTTAAAATCTCAAGGAAACTCTTAAGTCAAAACAGGGCACAAAAAAAGGGAAGAGTGTTGGTAAAGCGGACGGTTCCAAACCGCTGTCTCAATCACGAATAAGGTGCGGGCGGATGATGGGGGAATTAGTCTAGATTCTTTGTTTCCCTAGTTTGTAGTCGCTAGTTCCTAGCAAGAGAATCCTTAACCTGTTGCTCGTTCCCCGCTCTCCATTCCCTCTTTCTTCTAATAAGGGGGCTTGATAATTGCGAGGCGGCGCTGCTAATTGCGCTAAAGACCTACTACGAACTGCTCACACCGGAATAGAAATCACAAACTCCGAACCCTGTCCCAAGGAAGAATTCACCACTAATGTACCTCCATGTTTTTCTACAACAATTTGGTGGGCTATAGACAATCCTAATCCAGTTCCTTGACCCACAGACTTAGTTGTGAATAAGTGGTTAAAGATGTTTTCCTTGACTTCGTTCGACATCCCCACTCCATTATCCTTAATGCGAATCAAAACCTGATTGTGATCTTCGCTCAGAGCAGTTTGAACCGTGATTTGATTAGGTCGGGCTTTAATTTCCTTAAAAGTGCGCTCCTTATTTGACTCCTCCAGAGCGTCAATGGCATTTGCCAGTACGTTCATAAATACCTGGTTTAACTGTCCGGGAAAGCATTTCACTAGGGGCAAGTTACCATACTCTTTCACAACTTCAATGGCAGGGCGGAACTCGCTGGCTTTTAAACGGTGCTTGAGAATCAGGAGAGTGCTTTCGATCCCGTCGTGAATATTGAAAGAAACTGGTCGATCGCTATCTGCCCTGGAAAACGTTCTCAGACTCGTACTGATATTGCGAATGCGCTCGACTCCTTCCTTCATCGAGCCAATTAACTTGGGCAAATCTTCTCGCAAATACTCCAAGTCTATGGTCTCGATTTTTTCTTCAACTTTAGCTCCTGGCTTGGGAAAACTATCTTGATATACATCGATTAGCTCGAACAAATCTTGTAGGTATTCTTGAGCAGGTTGCAAGTTGCCAGCGATAAAGCCTACGGGATTGTTAATTTCGTGGGCTACCCCTGCGACTAAATTGCCGAGAGCAGACATTTTCTCACCCTGCACCAATTGCAGTTGCATCTGTTTGAGATCGTGGATAGATTGCTCTAGTTTTTGGGCATATTCCTGAGATTGTTGATAGAGTCGGGCGTTCTGTAAGGAAATTGCTGCTTGGGAACACAGGATATTGAGGATGGCGACGCGATCGCCTGTGAATACCCCTGTTGCTAAATTATTTTCCAAATACAAAATCCCCATCATTTTCCCTCGCTCGCTGATTGGAGTGCAAAGCAGGCTCTGAGGTTGGTGTTGGATTATGTAGGGGTCAGATGCAAATCTTGGTTGATTGCTAGCATCATCAAAAATCAGGGTTTCTTTTGTACGCTTGACGTAGTTGAGCAGGCTCAGAGGAATCACTTCGCTCTCTTCAACCGGAATTGATTGCAGAAGGCAGTCTTGACGGTTTGTGCAGTGGACGTTGAGCCTCCAGTTTCCCTCTTCATTCAAAATTAATGCTCCGCTTTGTGCTCCGGCATTCTTCACCACCACTTGCAGGAGGGTAGTGAGCAATTGATCGAGTTTAATTTCGCTAGATAGAGCTTGAGAAGCTTTGATAACTGTCGGCAAATCTACTAAGCCCCAACTGCTGGTGCTACCGATAATTGTTCTATTCGTGTTAGATACGGATGATTCACTATGGGTGGATGTGTAAATTGTTTCGCTCGGATTCTGGCAAGTTCGCTCCTGTTGCAGGATCACAGCAAGCAATTGAGGATAGCGCTGTTCTAGATGGTCAATCTTTGCTTTTGCTCCCCAACGAGCGTAAGCATAGTAAGCATCAATTAAATATGGTTTGGCAATTTTTTCTTTGCCCCATGACAAATAAAATTTGGTGGCTAGTTCGTGAGCAAGTGCTTCCTCGTTGAGGTATCCGTTCTCTTTTGCGAGAGCAATAGCCTTGTCGTACATCTCAAGCGCTTCTATTTTTTCGCCTAACACCCGATGCCGTTCTGCCTCCACTAGATAGAATTTATGCAGATGATTCATGGGGGCATGATGTGCCCATTTCTGCATTTTTTCTTGATTAGCTTGTACTCGGTCGAGAAGTTCCTTTTTGTCTGAAAAGGGAGTATTCAAGTATACCGACAGCCGCACCAGAGAATCATAGAAATAGAAGATAGCCAAAGTTATCTGTCCTGTAGCTGCACCCAAATAACTTTCTACTCGATCGATGTTTTCCAGTGCTTCCGAGTAATGCTCAAATAAATAACAAAGTACAATCTTGTTCAAGTAGAGGTAATGAAGTGCTACTCCATGATTACTTTGCTGGTGTAGCGGCAGCATTTTATCTTCGTCGTAAACTTCACCCTTTAAGTGACAGGGATTTTCCACCCGTCCCATCATGTTTAAGGCACTTTGCCAAAATACTTCTACAAAATGAAGCGGTGTTTCTTGCTTAATTTTCAGAACTGCTTCCCAGTATATTGCCATTTCTCGTTCCAGTTGCGTTAATGGCTTACCACTAAAATACGAGTGATTAATATATACGCTAATACTATAGCCAGCAAATTCTAACTCTCCGGTTTCCAGGCCAATAAAGTATGCTGAAAGCAAAAGTTCTACTGTATTCTTGAGATGTTCTTTCCAATGTTGAACGCCACCAGCAACTATGTACTGCGTCTTGGCAGCGATTGCTTTAGCATTTAACTTCGGCACCAAAGATAAAGCTAATTGACCGAACTGATAGCCTGTATCTATATCTCCCATCGCACAGAGCAGATAAGCATACTGAGCATAAGCTGGGGGAGATACAGAAGCATTGCCATATAAGACAGATAAATCGACCTGTTTGCAAATTACTAAAGGCACTAGGGACGGCAGCGCTATGTAGGCAGAGGAAAATAGAGTTGACAGAATCCTAATAGTTGCTAGCTGATGCGGATCTGTCATTTGAGGGAGATCGATTAAATTCTCAATTTGCTTTCCGCTCAAAATTGAAGTGGTTTGGGTCAGCGCGTGTCCGATATCAGATTGATTTGGCGAGTTGGGAAACTCTATTCCGAGCAGCTTTAACACTTGTAGCCCCATACCTAGTGCTTCTTGTAGCTTATTCTGCCCCATATAAGCTTGCATTTGCACTTCGTACACCCTCACTTTGTCCAGCAGCGATATAGGTTGTTGCAACACTCTTATAGCTAATATCTCCATTTCTTCAAAATCGCCGTTCAGATAAGCGGCTTCTGCTGCTTCTTCATGCAGCGTCAAAGTTAGTTGATACTGACTCTCCCAGCTATTTGCTGTCAGTAATTCCCTTCCCGCGTTCAAATATTCAACCGCAGCAGAATAGGCTGTAGCAGCTTTGGCTTTCTTTCCAGCAACCAGATTCAACTGTGCTAATTGCTCTTGTTCTGCTTCCTGGGTAATTAGCTCAACTCCCACATTTAAGTGGTTGACAATATCAAAGATTCTTTCTTCTCGTTCGGCTTCTGGCGTATTATTTAATAACAGTTGACCAATTCTTAAATGAGTCGATCGCTTTTGGTCTTCAGGGATCAAAGAATAAGCAGCTTGTTGGACGCGATCGTGTAAGAATCTGTATTTGGGTAATTGGTCAGGGGTAATGGGTAATGGGATAGATTTGTCCCTAGTACCGTTTTCCCCGTTTTCATTCCCCTCTGTCTGGTAAAACTTATAAACCTCGCTAATGGGCAATATTAGCCCCTCTTGCAGAGCTTTCCACAGGTTAAGTGCAGTTTGCTCAAGTGATTTTTCATCCACAATCGCCAAGGTTGCTAGGTCAAATTGATTGCCAATACAGGCGGCCAACCTCAAAACTTCTTGAGTTGGGATGGGCAACTTCCGTAACTGAATTGCCACGAATTCTACTACATCATCTGTCAGCGCTAATGTTCGTACTTTGGCAATATCGCACTGCCAGTAACCGCTATCAAAATTAAACGAAATTAATCCATCTTCATGCAAGGATTTGAGAAATTGCGTGCTGAAAAACGGATTGCCTTTAGTTTTCTGATAAACCAGTTCGGTTAAAGGCTGTGCTAGTGCTTTTGAACAACCAAGAGTATCGGCGATTAAACGATTTATATCCGACTGCTGGAGCGGCGCTAGAGTAATGGTATTCACCGTTGCTGAGGCTTTGTCAAGGTCTGCCAAGGTCAGTATTAACGGATGTGCTGGAAAAACTTCGTTATCCCGATAAGCTCCAATTAAGAAAAGATAACGGCTCCCCACGTTGCTCATTAAAAGCTGTATCAACTTTAACGAGCCTGAGTCTGCCCATTGCAAATCATCCAAGAAAATAACTAGGGGATGTTCCTGGGTGGTAAAAACTTGAATGAATTTTTCAAACAGCAGATTGAAGCGATTCTGGGCGGCACTGCCGGAGAGTTCTGCTACGGGAGGTTGTTCTCCAATCAAAAACTTTAATTCGGGTACAACTTCCACAATTGCTCCCGCATTTTCGCCCAAAGTGGCTAAGATTTCTGACTTCCACTGCTCGATTTTTGCGTCTGGTTCCGATAGCAACTGCCCGAGTAAATCTCGAAAGGCTTGGACAAAAGCTGAGAAGGGAAGGTTGCGTTGAAATTGGTCGAATTTGCCTTTAATAAAGTAGCCGCGCTGCCGGACAATGGGTTTGTGAACTTCGTTGACGACAGCGGTTTTACCAATGCCAGAGAAACCAGAAACGAGCATCATTTCAGTGCTACCTGCACTCACGCGGTCAAAGGCAGCTAGCAGGGAGAATACTTCGCTTTCCCGACCGTACAATTTTTCCGGGATAAAGAAGCGATCGCACAAATCTCGCTGTCCTAATTTAAAGGATGCAATCTCTCCCGTCTCTCTCCACTGCTGCCAACAAGTTTCTAAGTCGTACTTGAGTCCTAGGGCGCTTTGATAGCGGTCTTCCGCATTCTTCGCCATCAGTTTGCTGACAATCTCCGACAGCACCAATGGAACGCTCTGGTTGACTATTGAGACTGCCAGTGGTTGCTTAGCAAGGTGGCAGTGTACCAAATCCATTGGGTCATCCGTTTGGAAGGGTAACTTTCCTGTTAGTAATTCGTAGAATGTTACTCCCAGCGAGTAGAAATCTGTGCGGTAATCAATGCCTCGGTTCATGCGCCCAGTTTGTTCGGGAGATATGTAAGGTAAGGTGCCTTCGAGGACGTTGGGAGTTTGAATTTCTTGGGTTTCGCGCGGCAGCAGGGAAGCGATGCTGAAGTCAATCAGCTTGACTTGTTTGCTGCTGGGGTTAATCAGAATGTTGGCAGGTTTGAGGTCTTTATGGATGACTCGGTAGCGATAAAGTCCGTCGAGGGAGTTGGCAATTTGAATCGCAATAGGCAGAAAGTCGCTAACGGGGAAGCCTTCTAGGGGTTCGTTGCTCTCGGATGCTAGACGAGCGAGGTAGCTACATAAGGAAATTCCGCCAAAGTCTTCCATCACCAGAGCATAGTGGTTCTGGTAAGTCTCCAGGCTGTATGCCTTGACACTGCCGGGGATCTCTAAGTTTTTAGCAATGACGTACTGGTTGCGGAAGTGAACGAGTTCGTTGAAGCTGGGAAAGTTATTTCGCAGCATTTTGATCACGACCGGCTGCCCATTTTCCGAGCGAAGACCGCGATAAACTAGAGTTCGATTGCCTGCGTATATTTGCTCGTTAATGTGATACCCTAGGAAAAGTTTTGTGATGTTAATCATATCTACGTATTCCTACTGCTTCTGTCAAGCTAGAAGCTTCTTAGAGTTACTATCTACTATTTTCGCTCGCTCTCCTGTGCTATTCAGTCAAGTACATTTTTCTTAATATACTTTGGGGTTCAAATTATGAAAACACGAGTTTAAAACAATACTTTAATTTTTTATGTAAGAGCTATTTATACTTGAGTTAAGACTAAGTAGAAAACGAAGGAGGCTAAGGCTGATTAAACGACAGCAGTTTATAGAAGAGGAATTTAAGAGGCTAATCAGGTACTTAAGATTATTTTTGAAACCAATGCTTGAATGTGATCGCCTATTAAATCTAATGTCAAGTTTAGCTCAGAATTTAATCTGATCAGTACAATTCGGGCGACTCTGCATTTAAAGCAGGAAGCAGAGGAAATCGAGTTTGTGCGGCAGATGGCGGATCGGTAGGGAGTCATAGGCTCCAAGCTAAATTATTTGTCCAGATGCAACAACAAGCTGCCCCACTCTAATAAGTGAATCAGGAATTAAAGGCCCAAGTTCAGAAGCAGACTCTGGAATTAGCCCAAGTCAATTATATTTTGCCACTCACATACTTACCAATTACAAATTACCAATTACCCCTTTGATTGTTTCACTTCCAATACCTGCGCCAGTGAAACACATTCTCCCACAAATTCTGCATAAAAATATTACTGCCCAAGCGCTGCGACTCCCAAACAGCAGCAGTTTGACCGTTAATTGCCGAAAAACTCGACCAAATATAAGGAAGTTGGGCGATCGCCTCAACCTTCATCCCGTGACGCACAGCCAAGGCGATCGCGTGAATCAACTCAGCAGCTTGCGGCCCCACAATACTCGCTCCCAAAATCTCCCCGTTGCGACGCCCGACAATCTTACAAAAACCAGTTGTATCCCCGGACATTTGAGCTCTTTCAACATTCTTGAAATATTCCCGACAAACAATCAGATCGTCTCCAAAACGCCGCCTTGCTTGCGCTTCAGTCAAGCCCACCCTCGCCAATTGCGGATCAGAAAAAATCGCCCAAGGAATCCCGCGATAATCTATTTGAAACAGTGGCAAAAACAAAGCATTTTTCACAGCAACTGCAGCTTCGTAATTAGCGATGTGAGGGAACGGATAACCCCCAGCAACATCGCCGATCGCGTAAATTCGGTGATTAGTTGTTTGCAGCTTTTCATTTAAAATCACCCCCCGATCGCTGAATTTAACCTTAGCCGCTTCGAGATTTAACGATGAAAAATTGTGTCCTCTACCGGCGGCCAGAAAAATCTCCTCAGCTTCGATCGCCCTTGGCCCAGCTTGAATCCACTTTTTACCCTCAATCACCATAGCTTGAGTCACCTCAGTAGCAGTCAGAATTCGCACTCCTTCAGCTTCCATTGCAGCTTGAACCAACCCAGCAGCCTCCCGGTCTTCTTTAGCCAAAATGTGCGAACTTTTCACTACCAAAGTGACAGCAACCCCCAACCGGGCAAAAGTCTGAGCCACTTCGACACCGCTGGGATCGGCGCCGATTACAGCCAAACTTTTAGGCAACTGGGGAAGTTTTGCTAATTCCCCAACAGTTTCCGAAGTAAAAAAGCCAGCCGACGAAAGTCCTTCAATATTGGGAATCGCCGGCAAAGTTGGACAAGCTAGCAAATAACAGAGCGATCGCAATGAACGCCCGCCGACAACAAAAGCCAAATCCGGTTTCGCCACAAACTCGCCGTTGCCCAAAATAACATCGACCCCGCGAGCAGCCAAAAGGCCGAGAGAATCAATTTCTGACAAATTAGAAACAACATCATCTGCCCACTTGAGAACCCCGTCAAACCGCAATTTGAGCGGCATGGAGGAATTCGCCACTTCCCAGCGAACCCCCAACTGCTGGCGGCTGATCTGCTGGGCAAAACGAGCAGCCTCCCTCAAAGTTTGGCTGTATCTCAAACCAAGGTCGATCGACTCTTTCCCCCCACTCGGCAAATCTTGGGAATTACTTAGCGGTTCCACCAAAGCAACGCGAGCCGGGAAATTAGTTGCAGTCAAAGCAGCATAACGTCCGGCCGGAGTTCCACCAATAATCACTAAATCATAGTCAAGCATAAATAAAGAAGTCAGTTGTTAGCTATTTGTTAGTTATTTGTGATTGATTTATGAGTTATTTGTGATTGATTTATGAGTTATTTGTGATTGATTGTAAAGAGTCAACTGACAACTGACAACTGACAACAGTCAACTGTCAACTGTCAACTGTCAACTGTCAGCTAACGAATAACTTCGGCAAGTCCAGCAATCAGCCGCAGATTGTCCGCCCTTGAGCGCACAGCCACCCGAAAAAACCGATCGCCCAACTCAGGAAAACTCAAACAATCCCGAATCAAAATCCGGTGTCGTTCCAACAGACTTTTTTGAATTGAAGAAACCGACATCGACGACTCAACCAACAAGAAATTAGCCGCCCCTGCAAAAGGCTGCAAACCCGGCAAATTAGCCAAACCCTCAAATAGCTCTCGGCGAGCAATAGGCAGCCAATCCCAAGTTTGCCGCTCAAAAACAGTATCTCGCACCACAGCAGCAGCAGCCGCAGCAGCCAAAGCATTTACAGGCCAAGGATCGCGCAGCAACTGCCAGCGTCGCAGAATATCGGGATGGGCGATCGCGCAGCCCAACCGCAGTCCCGGCAGAGAATAGAATTTAGTGAGCGATCGTAAAATCACCAAATTCGGAAACTCCTCAACAGCACCGATCAAAGTTTCCTGCTCAGAAGGCGGTAGAAAGTCCATAAATGCCTCATCCACCACCACCATACCTAACTGCTTCACATAAGGCAAAATCGCCTCCCTAGCAAACAGCAAACCCGTAGGATTGTGCGGGTTGTTCAGGAGCAAACCTCGTCGATGATCATCGGCATCGAGAGCAAGAGGAACCGGGAGACGGAGAGAAGGGGAGACAAGGGAACGGTTAGAAACCGAAAAATCATCCGTTACTAACTCGTTTTCTGCCCCAGCGCCCAACGATTTGAGATCCAACTGAGATGTTGCACCATGCTCAATTACTTGTTTAGGGACAGGCAAAATGCCTGTTCCACAAGACAATTCATCTCTTGTGGAATGGGCATCTTGCCCGTTTTTGACAATGGTGGAAGATTGGAGCTCCAAAGGAAATTTCAGCACCTGCGCGCCGAAAGCCGAAAGAGCTCGCCAGTAATCGCCAAAAGCCGGAGTCACCAAATAAGTCGCCTCCAGCTTCGACAAATCCCAAGCCGCCCAAGTCAACAATTCCGCCGAACCATTCCCCGGTAAAATCCAATCCGGGTCAACATTCAAAGCCTCACCTAAAGCAGTCCTGAGCTCTCCATAATCCGGATCTGGGTAAGCCGTCAGACTGCTCAAGTGTGATTGAATCGCAGCCAGGGCCGACTCAGGAGGACCCAAAGGACTGATACTCGCAGAAAAATCGAGAATAGCAGAGGGAGGGCAGCCTGCCAGTGCGGCTGCCCAAGCTAAATTCCCACCGTGTACAGGTCTAATCAAGACTCAGTTCGCCAGCTATTCCGCGTTTTTCGGCGGTGCAACTCTGTCCTTAAACAACTTCCCTGCAGAAAATGCAGGAACTCGGGTTGCTGGGATTTCCATCTTGTCGCCAGTTTTGGGATTGCGACCCTCGCGGGCCTTGCGTTCCCGTGACTCAAACGAGCCAAAACCGACCAGCGTCACTTTGTCGCCATCGGAGACAGCTTCCATGATTGCTTCAAGGGCGGCACTCAAAACAGCATCTGCCTGTTTTTTCGTCACGCTAGCCTTTTCCGCGACTGCATCAACCAATTCACCTTTGTTCATTGCGAACTCCTTCTGGATTTGCAAAATTACGTTAAACAGAGTTAGTTCAACTATTAGCCGTGAGTTATCAACTGGATTGAGGTGTGGATTGGGAGCTTTGGGTGGTTCCCGATTTCTCCCGTCCGCTTCCCCGAATCACAACTCCTGCTGAATACCAATTACCCTAGGGTAATTGGTCAGAAAAGGAATTTTTGTTTCTAACTGCTGAAAACCCCACAGCATCTAATTTTCACTGCATTATTCTAAAGTCTTGCCGACCGTTATGGATCGGTGGAACCTTTAATTTATATGGATTTGGACAATTTTTTTAATTAATCCCAAAATTTAGGTGAAAAAATACCACCTTGGAGAGAAGATTTCTCGCCTCGGTGGATTTAAAAGCAAAAAAAAGGAGAAATAGAAGGAATAAAATGTAATTTGTCAAGGGTTCAAGGAAAATTTTTTTCCTTCTTCCATCTTTCTTTCCCCTCTTTCTTTCCCCTCTTTCTTTCCCCCGTGGGGCAGGGCTGTTTCATTTTCCCGAAACCCGCCAGGGGTTGAAGCCCCTGGCTAATAGCGAAAGTCGTCTTCAGACGACTGAAAGAGTGATTTATAGTCCTCTTGCATAGGACTAATGAGTTCTTTAGTGCTCTTTTAGAGGACTTTAGCTTTGAGGCAGGGGTTTCAACCCCTGTAGGACTGTAGGACTGTCGGACTCAGGGGAAAGAGCGTGGAAAGTTGACAGCAAGGCATTTTTCCTTTGTTCCTACTGTCTCGGCTGGACGGGCTGACCGCGCTGCAACAGTTGACGGGCGTCAGGACTAATGTTGTTTTGGTAGCCAAAGTTCGATCGATCGCTATCATCCAAAATCTGCGGAGTCAGCAATACAATCAACTCCGCCCGCTGGTTGGCCTTACTGGTTCTCCTGAACAGCGAACCGATAATCGGCAAATCTCCCAAAATCGGAATCTTGTTCGCTGTAACCCGTTCTTCATCGCGGATAATCCCCGAAACAATCAAAGTCTGACCGTCCCGCAGGCGAATTAGCCCCGATTGCAACGAACGCTCGCCCAGGAGCCTGATAGTATTGGTGTTCGCGCCCGTGGCCAGTTCTTGCTCGCCGCCAGGTGTCCTGATAATCGGGTTCACCCGCAGAGAGACAAAGCCATTATCGTCAATCCGATCGATCGCCACCCCCAACTGCAAACCAGCCCTGTCTTTGACAGCCGTCACCGTTTGGGTACTTGTATTTCCGGTAGTCTGCGTTTGGGACGTGATGTTAGTGATCACCTCATCAGTGATATTCACATTCGCCGTTTCTCCTTCTTGAACCACTAGAGTCGGATCGGTCAGGATTTTGGCATTCTGGCTCTGAATAGTTGCCTGCAACGCCGACAGGAACCTCCTGGGATACTGGAACGCCGGGAACAGGGCGAACTCTGCATTTCCCGAAGTTGTCCTCGATCCAGGCTCGTAATCCGTAATTCCAACTCGCGTAGGGTCATTAGTAACTGGGGCTGTCGGCTGGAGGAACACACCTTTGGCGGGGCCTTCGAGACCTTGACCTGTAAACGGCACGATACGCCGGCCGTTCGCATCGTAGAAAGGCTCCAGGTCTGCTAAAGGGTTGCCGATGATCGGCCTACCCGTCAAGCTCCCATCGAGAGCGTTTGCATTGGGCGGATTGATGCCGCCAAAATTGAGAGTTGCCGCCCCATTGTCATTGACGAAGAAATTGTTATTAATTCCGAAAGAGAAGCTGCTGCTAGTTCTGTTGTCTCCCAACAAGTTGATATCGATCACCTTGACGTTGACAGCCACTTGACGGCGGCGCAAATCTAGCTGCGTCAAGAAAGCCACAGCCATGTCAACTTTGCGCGGGTCGCCCACCAAAGTGATGGAATTGAGCCTCGCATCCGCCAGCACCGACAGTCCCCTCAGCAATAGCGGCCCGGTACCTTGGGTAGCGCCGATCGCCTTAATGTCCGGTTCCCTAATTTCCACATCCCGCGCCGCATTTCCCTGGCCCACGCTTTGAATAGTCACCCGAGTAATCGGCAGTTGACTTTCTGCCCCTTGAGCGCTCAAAAAGTTAGCTGCATCCGTAGAGCGAACTTGATTGAGCCGCAAAGTCCGAATGATAATATTGCGTGAGTCGATCGGCAAGCTAGTCCCTACAAAAATCGTCCGCCCCTGGCGGTTAGCTTGCAACCCGCTGAGCCGCAGCACGTAATTAAAGACATCTTGCACCGACTCATTTTCGATGTCCAAAGAAATCTTTGGCCCTTCATCTGAACCGGTGGCTCCCGGCTGACCAGGCACTGCGGGCTGGCCCGGTTGAGCAGGGGCACCGCCACCTGTAAAAGCAATGTTCAATCCAGCAGCGCGGGCCAGCAGAGCCAAAACGTCCCGGACTGGGGCATCCCGCAGCACCAAGCGGGGGATGCGTTCTCCCGAACTCAGTTCAATATTTCCCGCGCCAGGGGCGATGTTAGACACTGCGATATCTCCCAAGGGCGGCGCCACGGCCCGCGGCTGGAAAGGCGCCGCCTGATTTGTCTGGGATTGTATTTCGCTGGGGAGGGGGGGGCGATCGTTTCTGGTAACAGTAACTTCGGGATTTTGCAGCAGCACACCTGGGTTCTGCGAGGTGCGGACTTGGGGAGTCGGCGGGGGAGCTGTTTGGCTCAGCGGCAGTCCCGGAGGCGGCGGGGGTGCAGTTTGGGCAGACTGTACTGTACCACCCTGTCCGGCAACGCTGAGGACGATGCTTTGGCCTTGTCCCGGCACAATTTGTCCGTTGGGAACTCCGTTGGTGCCGGCTACCACAACGCGGATGCTGTTAGCCTCTACCTGGCTGATTTCTACTGAAGAAATTCCCGGAGCGGGGTTATCTTGGCGGAAGCTGTTGCCTTGTGGCAAGCGGAGCTGGGTGTTGATAATTGTGGCTTGGTAAGTATTCCCGTTATTGATGGCGAAAACTTGCGGGCGATCGCCCTTTTCTGTCGCCATGACAATATTTACGCCATTATTACCTTGACTTACTTGCACTCCTGTGACTTGAGTCGGCACTGCCAAGACGGGGGCTTGGGCGATCAGAACTCCTGCAAGGCTGCATAAGAGTCCTCCACTTAACCGTAGATGCTGTTTCACGTTCTCTCCTCAACTACAATTTGTATTTGTTGTTCGCAGTCTTTTGTCGCTAGCTGCTAAACTGACTGAAAGATTCTCGCTTCGAGTCTATTTAAAAGCAGAAGTTATGCCCTTTTCGATTTTAGATTTTCGATGGGAATAACCGCTGACATAAGGGTTAAAAACTATCCTACAGTTCCCTTTTTGGGAAACTTGGTATTAGAAGAAAGTAGGTTCTAGAGCAAATTTTTGATTGCCATATAATTTTTTTTGTGGCATTCATATTTTTTTACTTCTACCTTCAATCTTCAAAATTAAACCTTCTGCCTTCTCCTTTTTTGTGAAAAAGCAAGTTGGGAACAATAGCTAATATCTATCCGCCCAACTACCGCTACTTAGCACCAGGACTCGGAGCCGGAGTTGGCGGTTTTTCTTCTTGCTTTAACGGCAGCAGCGCGTGCAAGTCAAAAGCAGTTTTAATTTTAGTTGGCGGCTGCTCCACAGGAACTATTTTCCCTTTCAAAAAGTCAACTTCAATTGGCTCATTTGATGCTAGCAATTCAGATTTCAAATTCCTAACTACCAACAGCGACTGCATCAACTCCAAGTTACGCATAAAATTGCGGGTTTGAGCGAAAGTGCCTTCAAACTCTACCTTAAATTTTTTGCGTCTGAGCTTGCCAGCCAGGGACGGTCCGAAGGAGGTATCTGCCAGAATATCAGGGTCTGGAGCTCCGGGCGCGGCGGTTGCTGCTGCTGGGGGCATATCCGGCTCAAATTTGGTAATTTTAGCCTTGAGGTCATCTCCTTGCACGCCGGCGTTGATTCTATTAACGAGTTGAGTCATGTCCAGCAAAAGCGTGTTGGCGCTGGCGTCGCTGGCAAACATTGCCGTCACGTTTGCCCGACGCTGTTTTGCTTCTTCTTGCTTGGCTTCTGCTTCTGCCTTTTTTTGAATTTGAGTTTGCAATTGCAGTTGCGTTTGCTCGCTTTCGCTAAGTTTTTGCTTGAATGCGTCTCTTTTTTGGAATTCAGGAAGTACGAACTGGTAGCCAAGGCCGCCGGCAATGACGAGGCCGAGAACCGCGATGCCGATTGCTTGGACTTGGGATGTCAGCTTAATGCCGAATATTTCCTGAGCCCCTGTCTCTTCTGCTTGTGCGCCGCTGGGAATAAACTGATTTGCTGTCATTGTTTTTTCACCTCTGGTTTTAGTGGTTCTAGCACTCCTTTTTCTTGAAGTGTTTCTATCCGTATTGCGAGCCCGTCTGCTTGCTTGCTTCGCAGCTCGGGGAGCAACTCGGACGCCCCCGTCGGGCTGAGCGTCGTTTCAATTTTATATTCCACCACCGGTCGCAGTTTGGGAAGTTCTGCTGGTGCTGCGTTTTCGTTACGCACTTGTAATTGTGCGGGGTTGTTTTTTAATGTGGCCGCTATCAGTTTGGTATCGGTGTTGAGGAAGAAAGGAGAGCGCTGGACTAGCAGCATAAAGTCGTTAACTTGGGCAAAGGTACTGGCTATCCCTGAAATTTGTACTTTTGCTGCCTGCTGCGGGACGACGGGGGGGGGAGGTGCTGCCGGGGTGGGGCTGGCTGCTGGAGACGGACTCGCCCCTGGGGAGGCTGCAGGAGTTGCAGCAGGGGGTGGGGGTGCTGCTGCAACGGGGGAGGGACTCGGGTCGATTTGCTCGATTTTGCCAATTTGCACTCCCGCCGGAGTACGGGCACTGAGGTCTTGCAGCATCGCCGACCAAGGCTTAATTTGGTCGAATACTCCGGCTAATGCTTTGTATTCCGCGGTAACTTGGTCGGTTTCGGCGTTGATGGCTTTGATGGTGTTGGCTTGAGTGTTTAACTTGGCCAGTTCTTGGTCGATGGCTTCTTGTTTTGTGGTCAAGTTTTTATTTTCGCTAATCGCCCACCACCCGGCGCCCAGGACTGCGGCGTTGACCCCGAAGGCAAACAGCACCGCCCCATATATGGGCAGTTGGTCTTTGGCTCCACCGGAACTTTTTTTAGCGGAGCTTTTGGCTGCTGCAACGGGTTTGTAGTCGGGACGGTCGTTGAGAAAATTAATATCTAGGCTGTACATGGCTTCACTCGATTTTATAGCAGAAGGTAGAAGGCAGAAGGCACAAGGTAAAAGGTAGAAGGCACGAGGTAGAAGGTAGAAGGTAGAAGGAAAAAGTGATCTAGCGCTTATGTTTCAGGAATTAAGAATGTCCTAACAGTCTTGGCTGTTGCTATAGATTTAAATTTGAAATTTGAGATTTTAGACAGAACCCAAGATTGCTGGTACAAGTGAAGGATTTATTTAGGGAAGAAAGAAACAACTTTCTGCCTTCTACTGAAGGAAGGGGCTGCTTCTACCTCAGATATATTCTACCTTCTATCTTCTACCTCCAATATTCTACCTTCTGCTTTCTGCCTTCTTATTTTGGAAGGGGTTTTTACCTAAAATTCTCAAATCTGTTTTTCTCTCATCTAAAACTGTTAGGTCACATAACCTCCCTTAGTCCTAAACCTAGGGCGACTCCTAAACCTGCTCGCTGTTCTGGGGTAATTTCTTGGCTGATTTCGAGTCCTAGGGTTTCGATGGGATCGACTTGAGATGCGGGCAAGCTTAATCTTTGCATAAAAAATTCGTCTAGTTTGCCGATCGCAGCTCCAGGACCTGCTAGCAGCAGTTGCGCTACTTCGAGTTCTTCGCTCTGGTTGAGGTAAAAGTCTACTGAGCGGCGCAGTTCGTCGGCTAGTTCTCCCAATACTTTAATCATCGCATTTGTGCCGGGATTGGCGTCTCCCGATGCGCCCATTGTATCTGTGACAGGCAGGGTCATGCCTTGCAGTTCGCTGGTGTCTCTGGTGGGCGGCAGGTTCATGGCTTGGTTGAGGGCGGTCTGGATTTGGTAGGTGCCGATCGGGATGGTACGGTTGAACTGAGGTATACCGTCCACTACTATAGCTAACTCGGTGCTGTCAAATTCTATGGCGGTGAGAACTGCTGCTTCTTGGGAGGAAAATTGTTGCAGTTGTTCTTTGAGGGTGCGGATTAGGGCAAAGCTGGTTACTTCTAATACGTCTATAATCAGTCCGGCTTCTTTGAATGTTTCGATGTATGTGTCGGTAACTTCTCTGCGGGTTGCTACTAACACGACTTGGACTTTTTCTACTCCGTCGTCATCTACAAAAAGGCCTATTTTTTGATAGTCTACGTCGGCGTCTTCTCTGGGAAACGGCAAGTACAGTCCTGCTTCTGCGTTCATGTAATCCCGCAGTTCTTCTTCGTTGAGCTCTGCTGGAACTGGAATGAGACGGATGACGGCTTCACGGCCAGGAATGGCTGTGGCTACTCGCTTGGCTTTGATTTTGTTGTCCGCGAGGACGGTACGTATTAGTTCTGCCATTCCCGGCGGATCGACTATTTGTCCTTCTTGTATATAGTCTTCTGGAACTTCTATGGAGGCTAGGATGCCTAATTTTAATGCCTGAGCTTTCTTTTCGAGCTGAATGATGTTGATGCGGTCTGGGGCTATTTCGATCCCGATTCCTGGCTGGCGTTGGGAAAGTAGACCTTTGAAAAAGTTAACCATGTGATTGGGTCGCCGATAATTGCTATTTTTTTCTTTTGTTGTTGGCCAGCCTGATTCAGCGTGCCCGGTGTTGGAGGGTTGGTTTCCAACTGCCGCAAGAGTGCTGTAATCTCGGTATCCCGCCGTAGCTACGCAGCTCCGTCTGTGTTGCGCGATCGCTAGTTCCGATTTTATGCTATCCAATTTACTTGACAATAGCTATTCTGCTGCGAATGTCAATAAATTCCAGCAGAATCGACCGAAAACCTGCCGATTCTGCACAAAAACCGACTATCTTGCTCCTGGGCCCAGGTACAAAACTCTGTTACTGACTCGATGGCGCTTGATTCGGGCGATTCCCTAGCCTACCCTACGGAAACCCCTACGGGGAACGGGAACCCCTGCGGGGAAAGGGATAGCTTCGCTTCACGCTTTTTTGTCTAACGGTTCCCATAACTCTCAAATTTTATTCTATGAAACGTAAATCTTGGCAACTGTTTGCTGTTTTTGGACTGGTGGGGCTGCTGCTGGCTGCGGTGGTGAGTTGCGGCAAGCCTGCTGTTAATTCCCAGGCAAATAATACGCAGGAAATCGAGTTCTGGACTATGCAGCTTCAACCTCAGTTTACTGAGTATTTCAACAAGACGATCGCGGGTTTTGAAGCGGAAAATCCGGGGGTGAAGGTGCGCTGGGTGGACGTTCCTTGGTCGGCGATGGAAAGCAAGATTTTGGGGGCGGTTTCGGCGAAAACTGCGCCGGATGTGGTTAACCTAAATCCCGATTTTGCTTCGCTGTTGGCGGGACGCAATGCTTGGCTAGATTTGGATTCTCGGATTCCGCAGCAAGTTCGATCGCTCTATCTCCCAAATATCTGGAAAGCTAGTATGCTCGACGGCAAGAGTTTTGGCATTCCTTGGTATCTCACGACTGGGGTGACAATTTACAATACGGAGTTGTTGAAAAAGGCTGGAATTGCTAAGCCTCCTGCTACTTATGCCGAGTTGGCAACTGTTGCCAAGCAGGTGAAGGATAAGACTGGTAAGTTTGCTTTTTTTGTGACTTTTGTGCCGGAAGATTCGGCGGAGGTTTTGCAATCTTTCGTGCAGATGGGTGTGCCTTTGGTTGACGCTAAAGGCAAGGCAGCTTTTAATACTGCTAAGGGGAAAGCTGTTTTTCAGTATTGGGTGGATTTGTACAAGGGCGGACTTTTGCCGCAGGATGTTTTGGTGCAGGGACATCGCAGAGCGATCGAGCTTTATCAAGCTGGGGAAACTACTTTTTTAGCTTCTGGGCCTCAGTTTTTGAAGGCGATTTCTGAAAATGCTCCGAGTATTGGTGCTGTTTCGGCTGCTGCGCCTCAAATTACGGGGGAAACAGGCAAGAAGACTGTGGCGGTGATGAATTTGGTTGTGCCTCGCGACAGCAAGCGCCCTGATGATGCTGTCAAGTTTGCTCTTTACGTCACTAATTCTCAAAATCAGTTGGCTTTTGCTAAGGCTGCTAATGTTTTGCCTTCTACGGTTGAGGCTTTGGAGGACGGTTATTTTAAGAACGTTCCGACTGATGCTCCCGCAGCCGATCGAGCTCGGGTTGTTAGTGCTTCTGGGTTGAGTTCCGCCGAGCTATTGATTCCGCCTCTCAAGGATGTTAAGAAGTTGCAAAAGGCGATTTATGACAATTTGCAGGCGGCAATGTTGGAAGAGAAATCGGTAGAACAGGCTGTGGCTGATGCGGCTAAGGCTTGGGATCAAAGGTAGTTTTTAATTGAAGCTGGGGCGGGATTTTTTTTCTCTCGCCTCTTGCTTTTTTCTGCAACTTGACGTATTATTAAATAATGGGAATCTGTGCCGCCATATATAAGCATATATAAGCTTTTAAGTTATTATCGAATGATGAAATTACCGCCTCTTCACAACGCCGAGTCGGAAGAGAACTAGGGATAAGAAAATCTAGAATATTTTAAAAGTAAATGTTGGTTGATAAGAAGGCTCGCTCATCCCAGAAACCGGGTTTATTTATCCCGTGCGATCCTCTTTCTCAATTCAGCTTGATTGAGGATTTGTAGGCAGATAGCCTGAATTCCTCAAATATTCAGAAATTTGACTCGTGTTAAAATCAAGGCTCAGATCGGAATAGGAGAGACTTCTTATGCCAGCGATGACACTCAAAGATTTAAACCAAGTTCAAACCCTTTTTTCCGAAGCGGGTTTAGATTACAAAATTGAACTAGAAGACGGGAAAATTTCAGTTATGGGGCCATCAGACATCGTATCGAGTGAAATCAGTAGCCGTCTCATCGCCTTTCTTTTCGCTTGGATAAATCCCCGTCGCTTGGGGAGAGTCTTTGACTCCGCAGGCGGTTTCATTATGCCGGATACGAATGTCAAAGCACCGGATGTTTCTTTTGTGCGCGCCGCCCGCTTGCGCCAAAGCCCGCGTTATTTTGGAGAACTTGTCCCCGATTTGGTGGTTGAGATTAAATCTCAGAGCGATCGCATTAAGCTTATAGAAACCAAGGTTTTGAAGTTTATAGAATTGGGTGCGATTGTCGGAATTCTGATCGATCCTGATGAAGAAACAGTGACTATTTATCGCTCTACAGGTGAACCGACAGTTTTAGGAAATGGCGATATCTTAACAGTAGCAGAACTTTTTCCCGGTTGGGAATTGCCCGTTTCGGAATTGTGGCCTCCTATCTTTACTGAGGAAGAAACACAATTCTGATGCGTTTAAGCTTGGGATTGTTGTTGTTGCAGAAAATAGCCGACGAGATAAAGAGAACCGCAAAGGATTGTTAGGTTGTCGCCTGTAACAGCAGCATCTAAGGCTGTGGTTAAGTCGGGGAAGGCTTGACAGAGAGTTAATTCGGGGCAGATAATTTGAGCTAGGGTGGCTAATTCTGCGGGGGATGATGAGTTTTGATCGGGTACGGGTACTAAGTAAAGTCGATCGCCCTTTTTGAGTAATGCTTTCAAAATATCATCGCAGTCTTTAGTCGCAAGAATGCCGATTACCCAGTTAATCGGTGACGCGCGATCGTTCAGGCGATCGACATATTCACGCAGGGCGATCGCTGCGGCTGGATTATGCGCGCCGTCAATTAATATATTGCGGTTTTTCCAAGTTGTCTGCTGGAGTCTTCCGGGCCATTGGGTTTTGGCGATACCGTTTTCGATGGCGGTTGGGGAAATTTGCCATCCTTGGTTTTGGAGAATTTGCAAAGTTGCGATCGCAATTGCTGAATTCATTAGTTGAATTTTTCCCAGCAGCGGCAATTGATATTTTATTTTAACCGCATTTTGATTTAACTGATATTCTGCGAATCCTTGTCCTAAATCTATTGCTGATTTTACCCAAGTTGCCGGACAGTCTAATTCTTGAATGCGTTTTTCTACTACTATTCTAGCTGATTCTGGCAATTCTCCGATAACTGCCGGACATTTTGCTTTAAGAATTCCCGCTTTTTCCCCAGCAATATCTGCGATAGTGGGGCCGAGTATTTGCCAGTGTTCAAGACTGATAGAAGTAATGACGCTAGCGAGAGGTGTTTCGCAAACGTTAGTCGCGTCTAATCTACCGCCCAATCCAGTTTCTATGACTGCGATGTCTGTTTTTTGTTCGGCGAAATACAGCCAAGCTGCTGCGGTGATTATTTCAAATTGAGTGGGAGTTTCAGTGTTGTTTTCGGTAGCGGCGACAACTCGTTGGAGACACTGCTGCAATTCTGTTGGGGAAATCGGTTTTTGGTTGATGCAAATTCTTTCTGTCCAATCGATTAGGTGCGGGGATGTGTAGCGTCCAACTCGATAGCCTGCTTCTGTTAGTACCGAAGACAGATAAGCGCAAACGGAACCTTTACCGTTTGTGCCGGCAATGTGGATAATGGGTACTTTTTGGTGGGGGTTGTCTAGTTTTTCTAGAAGTTGTTTGATTCTTTCTAGGCCGAGGTGGACGCCGAAATGTTGGTAAGATTGAAGGATGGATTCTGCATTCATTGAGAATTATTGGATTTTTTAAGGAACCGCGAAGGCGCAAATGGCGCGAAGGAAAAGAGGAGATAGATGTCAATAAGTATGAATATTATTTCTCTGTTTTCGGGTTGTGGCGGGTTGGATTTGGGTTTTCGCTTAGCTGGGTTTAATCCGGTTTGGGCGAATGAATATGATAAGTCTATTTGGGATACGTATAATTTCAATCACCCTGAAACTATTTTAGATCGCAGAGATATCAGAAAAATCAAATCTGATGAAATTCCCAACTGTATTGGGATAATTGGCGGGCCTCCTTGTCAAAGTTGGAGTGAAGCCGGCGCTAAACGCGGAATAGATGACAGTCGGGGTCAACTTTTCTGGGAGTATATCAGAATTGTGCGGGACAAGCAGCCTTTGTTTTTTTTAGCTGAGAATGTTAGCGGGATTTTGGCTCCCAGAAACAAGGATGCTTTCACTTATATATTATCGCAGTTTGAGGACATAGGGTATCGAGTTTCGTACCAGTTGTTGAATGCTAGAAATTTTGGTGTTCCGCAAGACAGACAAAGGGTGATTGTTGTGGGCTATCGGAAAAATCTGGGTTTTGGTTTGGAGTTTCCCGAACCTGGAACCGATGTTTTGACGCTGAAAGATGCGATTTTTGATTTGCAGGCGATCGCCCCTATGTCTGTTAAGGGTAAATTAGATAATTATCACGATTATGTCCCAAATCACGAATGTGCGGATTTGGGGTTTTCGAGCATTTATATGTCGCGGAATCGAGTGCGAAGTTGGTCGGAACCTTCTTTTACAATTCAGGCAAGCGGCAGACACGCACCTCTCCATCCTCAAGCTAGTAAAATGATTTTGGTTGGCAAAGACAAACGCATTTTTGATCCCAATTCGCCTCTGCCTTACCGTCGGCTTTCTGTGCGAGAGTGTGCGAGAGTTCAGACTTTCCCGGATGAGTTTATTTTTAAGTACAAGTATATTGCTGATGGATACAAAATGGTCGGCAATGCTGTTCCTGTGAATTTAGCAAGAGTTTTGGCAAGTAAGATTTTTGAGGATATTTCGACCTTCTGAAACAACACTTACGCCAAATCTCTATATGTTGATTTTTTACTCCGCGTGGGCGAAGCCAGCGCTTAGGTGGCCGAAAGTTTGTTTAGGATTAGTTTCAAGCACCGAGTTTTACTAAAAATTATCTGCGTTTATCTGCGGTTTCCCTATCAATCAAAGATTGATGCAATAAGTCTAGTTTGCTGTACAGATTCTCACAAAAATTTTGTTAACTCGCCGAGATTGTGCTGAATCGCATTTATTCCGCGCAGGTGAGAAATGGGTGAACCTCCGTACAAAAAGCTATTCAAGCTGACTTGATAATTTTGCTGAACTGCTAAATCTAGCCACAAATTGTTAATCGCATCTCCGGGCTTGTAGTCGGGAATGTTGTGCTGATAGTAAGGAAAACTGTCTATACAAGTATTGAAAAAGTTCTTGCGCCCGGAATGCTTTAAATACTGATATCGTGGTCTGAATTCTGTCAGATTTTCCAATACTGTATATATAGTATCGGCGAGAGATTCTGGGTTGAATTTAGCATAAAGCCCTGCACCTTCGGGGAAAACGGGCGAGTCTCCTCTGGCGTATTGATTGAATTCTTGGAAACAAATTACTGGTACGTTGCAACTCATGGCTTCCATAATGGCTCGGTTTTTTCCTTCGAGGAGAGAACCGAGTACAAATGCTTTTGCTCGCGAATAATAGGTGGGAATTTCCCTGTAGTAGTCAACTCTCGGCAATAAGTTGAGGTAATCGGAGGGATGGCCTAAAATGTCCTCTATTTGTTGCCATTCTTTTAAGGCGTACTCGTCGAGAGTTTTTAGGTTATTAACATCAAATTCGTGGCCGCTGAGAATAGTTAATTTTATCGGTTTTTGCGGATATTTTTGGCGGTAAACTTTTAAGGCTTTGGCAATCATGGGCAAATTCTTTTCTTCGGCAATTCTGGCGACGGTGAGGAGGTCGATGTCTTTGGTGGGGACGTTGCGGGGGGAAATCCAGTATTCGTTGATGAAGTCGCAGTCTTGCAGTGGTATATTTGGTTTGTGTGCGCGATCGGGATAAGTTTCGCGAAACCATTTATCCCGCTGCGGGTTTTTGTACAAGCTGGAGTAAGCATCGGCTATCGGTGCCCAAGAATATCCAATCCAGGGGTTATAGGTAAAGGAATGAAAGACTGATGATAATCCGGGAAAGAGTTTGTTGATTAGTTCGACTGCTTCGCTGAAGTAAATTCCTTTGATGAATTTTCCTTCGTACATCAATGGGGGAAGCAAAACGTAAAAACTGACGGTATCGAAGCGGTGGGGTTGATCCTCAAATATCTCCCAGCTAAAGGCGTCTAAGTCTGCATAGATTTCGGCGAGTGGTTTGTTGATGTGGGGGTTGCGTAAATATGGTTTGTGTCGCTCGTAGTTGCCGCGTGCCATAAGTTTTTATAGTATGATTGTAAGTATTACTTCAACTTCGGTCTTCTTTCTGACTACTGACTTGTGGTCAATAATTAATCCGTGTATGCGTGTCAAAATCTGTGTCGTGCATTCCTTCTATTATAATCATTAACTGTCGTCTAGTGTCAGGGCGAGTTGGTAGATTTGGCGACGGGGGAGGGATGTTTGTTGCGCTAGCTGGCGGCTGGCTTGGGAACGACTTATGCCTTCTGCAATTAATGTTTGCAATTCTGCTTTGATGGCGTCTTCGGAAAATATTGGTGCGGCTGTTTGGATGCCGGCAATTACGAGGGTAAATTCTCCCTGGGGTTCGCGATTGGTGTAAAGCTCGATCGCACTTTCTATACTACCACGCCAAAACTCTTCGTGCATTTTAGTTAACTCTCTCGCCAGCACAATCTGTCTGTCGCTTCCCAAACTATTTGCTAAATCTTGTAAAGTTTGTCGCAATCGGTGCGGAGATTCGTATAATACTATAGTGCGGGATTCTATTTGCAAAGCTTCTAAACTCTGTTGGCGTTCTTGACCTTTCACAGGTAAGAAACCTTCAAATACAAATCTCTCAGTCGGTAATCCTGATGCAGTTATGCCAACAATGCAGGCGGTCGGGCCGGGAATCGGAATAATGTTAATATTAGCATCCGCGCAAGCTTTGACCAATTCGGAACCGGGGTCAGAAATCCCAGGCATTCCGGCATCTGTGACGAGGGCGATATCTTTGCCTAAATGCAGTTTGTCGATGAGTTCGGGAAGTCGCTGGTGTTGGTTGTGTTCGTGATAGCTGATTTGGGGCGTTTGGATTTGAAAATGGTGCAAGAGTTTGCCTGTATGGCGGGTATCTTCGGCGGCGATGAAGTCTACTGTTTGCAAGATTCGGATGGCGCGAAAGGTCATGTCTTCCAGGTTGCCGATCGGGGTTCCGACGATGTAAAGTGTTCCTGTATTGGGATTTGGCTGCATTTGGATATTTTGAAGTTTTTAACCGCAGATAAACGCGGATTAACGCAGATATGAAAACGGGATTGTTTTTGGGATTGGCGACTTTAGATTTAGTTTATTTGGCCCAGAAGCCTCCGGGTGAAAATCAGAAAGTTGTTGCTTCTGATTGTACCATTGCTGCGGGCGGGCCAGCGGCGAATGCTGCGGTGACTTTTAGCTATTTGGGGAATGCGGCAATATGGGCTGGGGTTTTGGGTACTCACGCGATCGCCCAATTAATTCGTGCAGACTTAGCGGAGTATAATGTCAGAATAATCGATTTGGCATCAGGGCGATCGCACTCGCCGCCAGTTTCCTCGATTATTGTAAGTGAAGCAACGGGCGATCGATCGGTAATTTCCATCAATGCTACAAAATCGCAAGTTGACAGTCAAACAATTAACCAGGATATTTTAACATCAGTTAGTATTGTACTGCTTGACGGACATCAAATCGCAGCCAGCCAAGAAATTGCTCAACTTGCCAAGTCAAAAAACATTTCCATTGTCCTCGACGGTGGCAGTTGGAAACCCGGATTAGAGGAAATATTGCCTTTCGTTGAATGGGCGGTATGTTCCGAGAATTTTCATCCGCCCGACTGCGACAATTCAGAACAAGTCTTTGCTTACCTGTCAGCAGCCGGAATTCCCCATATTGCAATCACTCGCGGCGAAAAATCAATTTTATACCTCAGCAATGGCACTTACGGTCATATAGAAACACCTCAAATTCAAGCCACAGACACTTTAGGCGCGGGCGATATTTTTCACGGGGCTTTCTGTCACTACATTTTGCAAAATAACTTTACAGATACTCTCACCGCAGCAGCTAAAATCGCTTCCCATTCCTGCAAAAAGTTCGGAACCCGCGCCTGGATGAATAAGGGTTAATTTCCAATTAAAATTAACCAAACTATCCGGTTTAAACCGCTCTAAGCTAGAAAAGTTGAACTGGCAACACTTGTTGAGTTAAAATCCTGACAGCAACCTCGACAAAATTTGTGAACTTCCCTCTTCTTTTGCTTCGCGCCCTTAGCGCCTTCGCGGTTCCTTAGCAAAATTGCTATATTAGTAAGACAAGTTAAAGTCAAACAAAACACTCTCAAAACAACATATCCGAATCATGCCTGACACCCAACCTCTAAGTATCACCCTTCCCCCTTTGCGGATTACCCTAAGCGAGCAACAACAGGTTAATCTAGAATGGCTGACGCAAAACTTGCCCAATCTACTCGCAGCGCCAAGCAAACCAGAAGTCCCCGATAATATGAAACAGTGGGTGGCGGCTAACAAATTATTAAATCAACCCGACGCCGAAATCATTCAAGCGCTAATCAGTACCGGCATAGATGCGGAAACAGCCACCGCAGAAGTTAGGGAAATATCATCTCATCCCTACTTTCAAGCAGGTAGTCAGTACGTGCAGTTATTGCAGAAATTAGAATCGCATCTCAGGATTAGCAATCAATTAGCTGCATTGTCTTCCAAGTTTGGCACAATCGAACGCAAAAGCAGCCTTTCTAGAGAGTATTTTCTCGAAAATTACTACGCAAAAAATACTCCAGTAATTATTACCAATATTATGCACAACTGGAAAGCATTGCAGTTGTGGACGCCGGAGTATTTGCAGCAAAAATATGGCGACGCAGAGGTACAAATTCAAGCCAACCGCAACTCAGACCCGAATTACGAAATTAAAATAGAAAATCACAAAAAAATTGTTTTGTTCCGCAAATATGTAGAGATGGTGGTCAAGGGCGGGCCTAGCAACGACTACTACATGGTTGCTAATAACAAAACTCTGGAAAGAGAGGAATTTAAACCCCTATTCAACGACATTGAAATTTTCCCAGAATACCTAAATCCAACGGACACAAAAGGCAGAGTTTTCTTTTGGTTCGGTCCGAAAGGCACGATTACCCCGCTGCACCATGACCCAGTTAATTTAATTTTAGCTCAAGTGTCGGGTCGCAAACTAATTAAATTGATTTCTCCGCAACAAACACCTCTGCTTTATAATCACGTCGGAGTTTTCAGCAAGGTTGACGGCGAAAATCCCGATTATGACAAATACCCGCTTTATAGAGATGCGAAAATTATTGAAGTGATTTTGGAACCTGGAGAAGCTATCTTTATTCCTGTCGGTTGGTGGCATCATGTAAAATCCTTGGAAGTTAGTATTTCGGTTTCGTTTACTAATTTTGTGTTTCCCAATTATTATGAATGGAAATATCCTCATATTAATTGGTAATTGCTAATGTATGGTTCCCAGGGGCGGGCACGGGGGCACCGCCCCTACAGAAATTTGCGTTAATCGGCGTTTATCTGCGGTTCAAAAAAAAGAAATTCATGAAAACTCTCGAAGAAATCAGCGAAATTGCCCGATCGATCGCCTGGAGTGCATCAGATATCCTACAATCCTATTATCGGCAGGATTCCAACACTCCTAACCTCGACATCCAAGAAAAAAAAGATGGCCCCGTCACCGCCGCCGATATCGCTGTCAATTCTTACATTCTTGACGAATTGCAGTCGGCTTTAGGGAATGCAGAATTTGGCTATCTCAGCGAAGAAACTTACAAATCTTATTTGAAAACCAACGGTCAAGTTCCCTTACCTCAAAGTTGGGTTTGGATTATTGACCCTTTGGATGGAACGCGAGATTTTATTGACAGGACAGGTGAATTTGCAGTTCACATTGCTTTAGCTTTCGAGGGAAGACCAGTATTGGCAGTTGTGGCTTGGCCCCAACAGCAAAAGATTTATTACGCGGTGCAAAATGCTGGCGCTTTTATGGAAAGTCGCGAGGGTTCTGCGGTCAAATTGCAGGTTTCGGCGCGAAATATCGTGGCAGATTTACCTATAGTAACCAGTCGCAGTCACCGGGGCGATCGCTTTAATCAATTGTTACAAAAACTACCTTGTCAAAATCAAATAGCTGTCGGTAGTATCGGCTGTAAAATTGCGACTATTGTCGAACAAAAAGCTGATGTTTATATTGCGCTTTCGGGAAAGTCTGCACCGAAAGATTGGGATTTAGCGGCGCCGGAATTAATTTTGACTGAAGCGGGCGGTCTATTTACTCGTTTTGACGGTTCTACTTTGCAGTATAACCGGGGAGATGTGAGTCAGTGGGGGGGATTGTTGGCGAGTAATGGTTGCTGTCACGGGGCTATTTGCAGGGAAGCTGAGGAGATTTTAGCAGGGATAGATGGGGGTTTGAAGTAATCAAAAGTTTAGTAGGGTGCGTTAGAAGACCGTATTTTATGCACAACTAATTGCTGACGCACCCTAAAGTATGTATCAAAATTGCTGAGTTTGAAATTTCTGTACAAGTGCACTTACGTTTCATAAATATTTGTGGTAAATTAATCTCGCATTCGTTAAAGTAATAATACTTAAGTATTTTCCACATTTTTACCAAAAATTTAATTAACAAGGTATTTTTTAAGAAAAATTTACATAGTTTCTGTAAAAAAACTGTTATCCTTACGACAAAAGATGAGGACTCACCGGGTTTTTACGGATAAAGGGTGTGTCTGTATAAATAAAAATTGATAGATAGTTTCGGACGCCCGTCACGAAATAGGGGAATTTTTGTATTTTTTTGAAACCCCAGTCAGGTGGATTATGCCCAATTTAAATATTCCAGTTTCAGTAAGGTCGATCGCCTTTATCGACACTCAAGTTGAAGATTATCAAACTTTGATTGCGGGAGTAACACCGGGTACGGAAGTAGTCGTTTTGGATGTGAACCGGGAGGCGATCGACCAAATTACTCAAATTTTAGCTCTGCGTACCAATATTGACAGCATTCACATCATTTCTCACGCTGCTCCCGGCAGCTTGCAACTGGCCGACGTTCGCTTTAGTTTAGATGATATAGAGTGCGATCGGAATTCTCTACAGCAATGGTTTTCGCCACGAACCGACTCAATCCCCAACAATCGACCTCACATTCTTTTGTATGGGTGCAACGTAGCAGCAGGCGAGACAGGTAAAGCATTTATAAAACGCCTGAGTGAGTTAACCGGCGCGTCGGTTGCTGCTTCGCAAAACCTCACCGGAAGTGCAGCAAAAGGCGGCGACTGGTTCCTAGAAGTAACATCAGAGAAAATAGCAACACCTTTAGCATTTCGGCCAGAAGTGCTGGCGGCTTACAACCACGTTCTCTCCAGCTTCAGTACGGCTACTAACTTTAGTGCGGGGTTTTCGCCGACGGCAACTCCTTTTTCGATTGATACGGGCGACTTTAACGGCGACGGTTTCCCCGACTTAGCCGTGGCAAACTTGGGTTCGAGAGATATTTCCATATTGTTGGGAACAGGTACGGGCAGCTTTGGTACTGCTACCAACTTATTTAATCCCGGCAACGAGGTTCCTAATTCCATTGCAGTGCGCGACTTTAATGGAGACAGCAACCTCGATTTAGCTGTAGCGAATCCTATTAGTGGCACTAACGGCAATTTCATTTCCATCCGGCTGGGGACAGGTACTGGCACTTTTGGTAATCCTACCAACTTCGGTCAAGGGATAAATCCTCGATCAATCGCTGCGGGCGACTTTAATGGAGATAGCAGGTTAGATTTAGCCACAGCCCCTTTGAGTGGCAACAACCTTTCAATTCTTTTGGGAGACGGTACTGGTAGCTTTAGCGCTCCCGTTAGCATTAATGCAGGAGCATCTCTTACTATTGCCACAGCCGATTTTAACAGCGATGGCCAACTCGATTTAGTCACGTCGAATAATACCACCACTAACAATATCTCAGTTTTGTTAGGAGATGGTACGGGCAATTTTAGCGCCCCCGTTAACTTTAGTGCGGGGACGGGGAATCACTTTGTCGTTAGAGGCGACTTTAATGGCGACAGCAAACTCGATCTCGCTGCATCGAATAGCGGTTCTAACAACATTTCAGTTTTGTTGGGGGATGGTACGGGTAATTTTGGTACTGCTAGCAACTTTAGTGTCGCCTCATCTCCCGAATCTGTAATTGCGGGCGACTTTAATGGCGACGGCAAAACCGATTTAGCCGCGTCTAACGGCGGAGATAACAATGTCTCAGTCTTGTTGGGGGATGGTACTGGCAGTTTTGGTACAGCAGTTAATTTTAGTGTAGGAACTCTTCCCCGTGCGATCGCTGCGGCAGATTTTAATGCTGACGGCCAGTTGGATTTAGCGACGCCGAACTTTACCTCTAAAGATGTCTCAATTCTGCTGAATACACTCAATACAGTTAATTTCGGTGCGGCTGCTTACAGCGGTACAGAAGGAACAACAGACACAGTAGTTAATATTCCCGTTACTCTCAGCGGCGGCACTCCTTTTGCTGATGTAACAGTACCAATTGCGATCGACCCCAGCAGCACAGCCACCCAAAATTCAGACTACACCATTTCCCCTACCTCGATTACATTCCCCGCAGGTGCGACAGGTGTGGAACTCACCCAGAATGTTGCAGTTACTATCAAAGCTGACAATCTCCCTGAAAACGATGAAACCGCAATCCTCAACTTTGACACAATTACAGGTGGCATAGCCGATACAACGGCTCAAACCACATTAACTATTCCAGCCAACGGTACTATTTCAAGCCTGAGTCCGTACCAAATAGACCTCAAAACAGGCACAATTACTGGTGGGCAAAACCAGTTTATTTCTCTAGTAAATACCCCTACCGACTCAAACGCAGACAGTTGGTTAGAAGCCGTAGCCAAAATCAATTTTGGTGGCAACATCAAGAAAGCAAAATTCATCGTTGAATACGACAAAGCCCCGTCAGGATGGACGGTAAATCTCGGCGACTCTGGGTCAAACGACGGCTATGGAGGGGATGGCACCACTCAAAGCCGCGATGCCGAGACGCAGATTGTTAACGGGAGTATGAGCGTTTTCGGCAATGACTACAATACACCTCCTAGCGGAGAACTTACCGCAGGAAATGTGCCTAACTTTGTGACTAACGCTTCAAGTGTGGAGTTAGAAGTCAGCAACGAACAACTTGCGTGGGATAACAAAAGCGGACTAAAAAATAGCTTGACTTCGCCGTATCTTTACGCCCTCAACGGTCAAGCTGATGATGGCGGGCCAGTCAATTCCGAGATTTACGCCGGATTTAACAGGGTGATTTCCGCATATAGCGATCGCATTGGATCGGGTGCTAGCAAGGTGACAATTCTGCTTAATCCGATCGACTACGCGATTACTGCTGGTGTTGCAACCGTTACTGAAGGCAATGAAGGCAAAACTGCTGCCACTTTTACTGTTACCCGCAGCGGTTGCACTGACTTGGCGAGCACAGTAGATTATGCGAGCGCAGGTTCTGCTAGCAACGTCAGCGACTACACCCTCAGCGGTGGCACATCCGGTGCAACGGGCGCGACTGGTACGATTAATTTTGCAGCGGGCGAGACATCGAAAACCATTACTCTGGATGTTTTAGGCGATGCGGCGATCGAAGCCAATGAAACCCTTGAGGTTACGCTGTCAAATCCCTCGAAATTAGATTCTACACCGACAATTACCACTGCTACTGCCACCACAACTATTACTAATGATGATACTGCTGGTTTCACTGTCAGTCCAAAAGCAATATCAACAACAGAAGCTGGCGGCAAGGCTGATTTTACAGTCAAACTCGATTCTCAACCAACTGCTAACGTTACCATCGGTTTGAGGAGTGACAATGTTGCCGAAGGAACTGTTTCGACTGATAGCTTAACTTTCACTCCCGCTAACTACAATGAACCGCAAACAATAACGATAAGTGGTGTTGACGATTTAGTAGCTGATGGCCCTCAACCTTACAAAATAGTCACGGCTGCTGCTGTCAGCACCGATCCTAATTACAATAACCTCGATCCTGATGATGTCACCGTCACCAACAGTGACGATGACACTCCGGGAATTACAATTAATCCGACGGCGGGATTAATTACTGGGGAAGATGGCACCAAGGCTAACTTTTCTGTGGTTCTAAATACTCAACCGACTGCTGATGTGACTATCGGTTTGAACACGGATAATGTTGCCGAGGGAACAGTTTCGACAAATAGTTTAACATTCACTCCGGCTAACTGGAGTGTACCGCAACCGGTGACAGTAACAGGGGTTGAGGATAGCAGTGCTGACGGCGATATTGACTACAAAATAGTCACGGCGGCTGCTGTTAGTACAGATGTGAATTATAACAACCGAGATCTAGCGGATGTTACCATTACCAATAAGGACAATGATACGGCTGGTATTTCTGTTACTCCCACGCAAACAACTGCTACAGAAGGCGGTGCGAATGGCAGTTATGAGATCGAATTAATGTCGCAGCCGATCGCCCCAGTTACGATCACTCTCACAACAGGCGAGCAGATTCAGGCGATCGCGCCTGTGACTTTCACAGCAGATAATTGGAATCTAGCTCAAACCGTTACGGTGAAAGCTGTTGATGATACGGTTGTGGAAGGGGCGCACAGCGCTAATATCACTCACAGTGTGAGTAGCACTGATGCTAAGTATAATGTGGTTGTGGTTCCAGGGGTGACGGTGGCGATCGCTGATAACGACACTGCACCAATACCGCCAACACCGCCGACACCGCCGACACCGCCAGTAATAGTCGAGCCCCCGACACCGCCGACACCGCCAGTAATAGTCGAGCCGCCCACACCGCCGACACCGCCGACACCGCCAGTAATAGTCGAGCCGCCCACACCGCCGACACCGCCAGTAATAGTCGAGCCGCCGACACCGACGCCACCAGTGCCGACACCGACGCCACCAGTACCGACACCGACACCACCGACACCTGTTGGTACCATCGACACACAGAAGAATTGGTGCGGCGTAGAAGCTGGATTGGATAAACTTGAGAAAATTCTTGACGACCAATTACAGGCAGTTAACCTACCCATTGTCGGCCCCCTCAAGGACATTTCCCCAGATTTTATTGGCAACTTCAAGACTAAGCTAGTCGATACCATTAAAAATCAGGGAAATCAAACTCTGAGCCAGTTAGAAACTAGCCTCCGCACTGCACTCGGAGCTGACTTCAATGTTGCTCTAACTGAGAATTCTAGCGCTGATGAAAGTACCTTGCTAATTACTCTTAGCAAGCAATATCAGTTTCCCGACATCAATCTCTCGAAAAACTTAGGAGTACCGGCATTAAGCTTAGATGTAGATGGAAAAGCAAAATCAAAATACAACTACAACTTGTCCCTAGGAGTTGGTGTTAGTAAAGATTTGGGCTGCTACATAGATACTGACAAAACCAAGTTAACCGCCAACATTGACTTGAACCTAGATGACCAATTCAAGGCTAAAGGCAACTTAGGGTTTTTCCAAGTTGACCTGGCAAATGATACCAACAACCCTACTAAAGTCGATGCCGACCTTGAAGTCAAGCTCAATGACTTAGACAATCTCGGCAGCCCCAATGATGGCTCTCGCCTCACCTTGCCAGAACTGCAAGGCAACTATCAGTTGAAAGACTTATTCAATGCCACCTTAACGAGCAATGCCAATCTCGGTCTCACAGCAAAAACCAGTATCAACGGCAATGCTGCTTTCCCCTCCTATAACTTCGACTTAGCAGTGGATTGGCCGATCCTAAATTACGCTAACGGTCAATTAACCGAACCGCAAAAGCCCGCAGTTGCATTTAACAATATGCAACTAGATTTGGGAACATTTGTCAATAATTTTGCCAAACCAGTAATCGGTAAAGTTTCCGATGTCATTCAACCATTTCGACCAGTTATCAACTTCCTCAATGCTGACACCAAGTTACTGTCTACACTAGGGATAGCGGGGCCCTTTGATAAAAATGGGGATGGCAAAGTTAGCGTACTAGAACTGGCAGCAAAAATCTCTGGTCGCGATATCGATACTCGCTTTTTAGATGCGGTGGCCAAGGTTGATAAAGTTGTTGATTTGGCAAACCAAATAGCAAACTCTCCGGATAAAATCGATTTTGGTTCCTACACTCTGGGGAATATAGATGTTGCCGAGCCAAGTGCTAATCTTCAGAATGCTTCCCCGGTTGCCAAAACTGCTGTACAGCAAACCGCTAACCAACAAATCAACTCCAAAACAAGCGGCAAAGTCAAGGAATTCTTAAATGCTTTAAAAGATATTGATGGCTTTGACTTGCCACTCTTGACCAAACCGGAAACCGCGATTCAATTGCTGATAGGTAAACCCGATGTTTCGCTATTCACTTATCAGATGCCCAAACTGGGATTTGACTTTAATGTTGAGCAAAGTTTTCCGATATTTGGGCCGCTCAAGGGTTTACTGGAAGGCAAGTTTAGTGCTTCAGCTCATCTAGGATTTGGGTACGATACCTACGGATTAAACCAGTGGAAAAACTCGAATTTTGCTGCCGACTCTGCTGGCCAAGTTTTGAATGGATTTTATGTGAGCGATCGCGAAAATGCTGATGGCACTGGGCCAGATGTTGACGAACTCACACTTGACGCTAGCATTGCAGTCGGTGCAGGGTTGGATGTTGGCATTGCCGAGGGTTATGTCAAAGGTGGAATTCAAGGAAAGGTAGGCATTGATTTGATAGATATCGGAGAGTTCCAGCCCAAACAAGGGGGCGACGGAAAAATCCGAACATCGGAAATTACTTCCCGTATCAGCAAACCATCGGAACTGTTTGATGTAACAGGACAAGTTAATGCTTTCTTGGGCGCTCAAGTTAAAACAATTTCAGTCAAAATCTGTGAGAAAACTTTCAAAATATTTCGGAAGCGCTTCACCATACCTTATCCTTGCGGATTTGATTACAAAACTGTCTACGATAATAACTTTGCCACATTTGAGTTAGCTAGCTTTAGTTTGGGGCCGAGTTCTAGCACTAGGGGCAGAGCAATTAACGGTTACATGGCCGGGGCGACAGTCTTCTTCGATGCAAACTTTAATGGAGTAAAAGATGAAAACGAACCGTTCTCAATTACTAACGCGGATGGCAGCTTTGACTTAGATGTCTCTCTTGACAAATTCGACAAAAATAACAGTGGCGACCTCGAACCGGATGAAGGCAAAATTGTACTCATAGACGGCATCAATACCTCTACTTATTTGCCGCAGCAAACGCCCCTATTTGCCACACCCGATGCTACTGTCGTCACTCCGTTAACTACCCTATTGACCGAGTTGGTCAAGCAAGGTACTGACCAAAATCAGGCGCAAAATCAGGTTAAATCTGCACTAGGATTGTCGTCAGCAATTGACTTGACTAGCTACGATCCGCTACAGGGAATTACTCAAAACGACCCGAACGGCTTGGCGGTTTATGCAGCCCACGCTCAGGTACAAAATACCATTGTTTTAGTCACAGATTTAATTAGCGGTGCTTCAAATACCGCGAAAAATGAAATTGCCAATAGCGTAATTTCCGCCGTTGCCAATCAAATTAAATCTGGCACTCTCGACTTAAGCAATTCCACACAATTGCAGGCGATTATTGAGTCGGCGACAAGTCAACTGCAAGTACCGCAACTATCTAGTATTGCTTCGGATGCTGCCTCTATTATTGCCGAAGGAAATCAGCGAATAAAGACGATCGCCTCCAGCAATTCCTCGCCCTCAGATGCCGCGACAGAAATCGCCCGCATACAAAAAGTCGCACAAGGAGAAGTAGCCCAAGATTTACTGCAAGTCGCAGCCGGAAATAAAACGATTCAGTCGGCGATTTCCGAAAATACTGGTGCATCTCTAAATACCCAAATTCAGTGGGCGACAGCTAACAATCCCACAGTCCGCAATACCTTAGATACTGATGACTCCAGTACACCATCTACCTCCGATGAACCATTCCCAGAAAGCGGTATTGAATTCGTTAAAGATGGTTCAAATACCACCGAAAGTACAGATGGCGACGATACCATTACGGGCAGCGCTAGCGACGATGTATTGCGCGGTAAAAAAGGAAATGACTTGCTGTTTAGCCTAGATGGCAATGATTGGATGAATGGCAACCAGGGGAACGACTTAACAGATGGTGGAATTGGGGACGATACGCTTTACGGCGGAAAGGGTTTTGATACTTTGACTGGTGGTGCCAGCAGTGACTTCCTTTCTGGTAATCGAGGTGAAGACATCGTAATTGGTGAAAAAGCCGACGATACCCTCTACGGCGGTCAAGGCAATGATATTCTGCTAGGAGGTCAGGGTAACGATTTCCTCAGTGGCGATTTGGGCGATGATACCTTAGTAGGGGATGTAGGCAATGATAAATTCTTACTCTCTACCAATTCCGGTATTGATACTGTTGCTGACTTTGAAGTCGATCAAGACTTGTTAGTATTGGGTAACGGGTTGAATTTCTCGCAATTGACAATTGCCGAAGATAGCGGTTCAACTTTAATCCGGTTTGCCCAAACAGGGGAGATTTTAGCTTCTCTCAGTGGTGTTTCTGCTAGCAGTATCAGTGCCGTTAATTTCGGATTGATTTAAGAAAGATGTGGGTTCAAGCACTTGTTCTGTGAGAGTTTGAAGTAAGTCCGCGCGTGCGAAGCTATTCCGTAGGGAATCGCCCGTAAAGATGGTAATGAATAAGTTTTAGGGGCGGGTTTTACGAGAAATAATTGCCTAAAACCAATTATCTCGTAAACCCGCCCCCACCCTTGCCCGAAAGTCCGCCAGAGGTTGAAACGAAGGGCGAAACCGGATCGCAGATATGTATTAAAAATCCCCAGCTTAATATTTCAGTCTAATCCCACTTGCTATTGAACGGTTTTTGTGTTATGTGATCCACCTCGGGCTGGCTCATCCTTAATATTACTTAATAAATTTCCCTATCTTTATCTAAACTTTAATTAAACAGGTATTTATAAAGAAAAGTTTATATAGATTTTCTCAAAAAACCGTTATTGTTACTACAACCTTCAGAAAGAGTTTCCGATGCAAGTCGCGAAACAGGGGAATCATTGTCTTTTTTTAGTTATTAGTAGGTGCAGTATGCCAAATTTAAATAATCAAGTTTCCGTAAGGTCGATCGCCTTTATCGATCCTCTAGTAGAAAATTATCAAAGTTTAGTCGCTGGGGTAAAACCGGGTACGGAAGTAGTCGTTTTGGATGGGAACCGGGATGCGATCGCACAAATTACTGATATTTTAGCTCTTCGTACCAATATTGACAGCATTCACATTGTTTCTCACGGTGCTCCGGGCAGCTTGCAACTCGGCGACGGTAGCTTGAGTTTAGATGATATAGAGTGCGATCGGGATTCTCTACAGCAGTGGTTTTCGCCACAAACCGACTCAAGGAGCAAAAATCGACCTAATATCCTGCTGTACGGGTGCTCCGTAGCAGCAGGCGAGACAGGAAAAGCATTTGTCAAACGCTTGAGTGAGTTAACCGGGGCCTCAGTTGCAGCTTCCCAAAACCTCACCGGAAGTGTAGCAAAAGGCGGCGACTGGGAACTGGAAGTCAGAACCGGAAAAATTGAAACGCCGCTGGTATTTGAAGCCGAAGTGTTAGCGGGTTACGAGTATGTTTTGAATAGTTTTGGTGCTGCGACTAATTTTCCCATAACCAGCAGTCTCCGTAAAGTTGCGACTGGGGACTTTAACAAAGACGGCAACATTGACCTAGCCTTGGCCAGCACTGGACCCAACAGCGTTTCGATCGCACTGGGAGATGGCACAGGCAAATTTGGCACTGCCAGTTATTTTAACACCAACCCGCCGAGCTCTCTCAATACCTGGTCTGTCGCTGTAGAGGACTTTAACAAAGACGGCAATTCTGACTTGGTTACAGCTAATAATGCGACTAACAACGTTTCTCTCCTGTTAGGAAATGGCGATGGCACTTTTGGTACTGCCACCTACTTTGGTGTGGGGTCAAGGCCCTATACCGTCGCTGTGGGAGACTTCAACGGGGACGGCAATTCTGACTTAGCTACAGCCAATCAAACCTCTAACGACGTCTCCATCTTGTCCGGTAATGGTAATGGTACTTTTGGCGCAGCTAATAATTTGAGCGTGGGGTCAACTCCTTCTTTTGTGCTTGTCGGCGACTTTAACAAGGATGGCAAGTCTGACTTTGCGACAGCGAACTCGGGTTCTACCACCGTATCCATCGTGTTGCAGAATGCTGATGGCACTTTCGGTATCGCCACTAACTTTACCGTTGGAAATAGCCCTAATTACATTGCTTTAGGAGACTTTAATGGGGACACCATTCCTGACTTAGCAACCAGCAATGGAAGCTCAAACGTATCAATACTGTTAGGAACTGGCACGGGAAGCTTTAGTGCAGCTACCAACTTTGGCGTTGGAACAGAACCCCTTGCTATTGCTAGTGGAGACTTCAATGCAGATGGAAAAGTCGATTTAGCCACAGCAAACAATGGATCGGGCAATGTCTCCGTCTTGTTTGGAAGTGGCAATGGCAGCTTTGGCACAGCCACTAATCTTACTGTAGGAACGAATCCCCAAGGTATTGTTGTAGGTGATTTTAACAAAGATGGCTTATCTGATTTAGCTACGGCGAACTTTGGTTCATACAATGTCTCAGTTCTACTCAATACAAAACCTGTGGTGAATTTCGGTGCGGCAACCTACGCTGGCACTGAAGGAACGGCAGATACAGTTGTTAATATTCCCGTCACTCTCAGTGCCACTCCCTTGAGCGATGTAGTTGTACCAATTGTCATCGACCCCAGCAGCAGTGCCACCGAAAATTCTGACTACACCTTTTCGCCTCCAACTGTTACTTTCCCCGCCGGCACTACTACTCTCACCCAGGATGTTGCAGTTACTATCAAACCTGACAATCTCCCTGAAAACGCCGAAACCGCAATTCTCAACTTTGGCACAATCACTGGTGGCGTTGCAGGTACAACCGCTCAAACAACATTAACTATTGCAGCTAACGGTACTGTTTCTTACGCTGTAGCCGCCGATAGTGCCAGCATTCCCGAAGGTAATAGCGGCACAACTCCTCTGACTTTTACCGTGACTCGCAGCGACGGCACTGGTGCAGCAAGTAGCGTAAATTATGCAATTGGAGGAACTGCTACAAACGACAGCGATTACAACAACATCGGCGGCACTTCTGGGGCAACGGGTATTAGTGGCACAATCAATTTTGCGGTAGCGGAAACATCTAAAACTATTACCTTGGATGTGGTAGGCGACGGATTAGTAGAACCCGACGAAACAGTTGAAATTACGCTGTCGAATCCTGTTGCACCGGGGCCGACACCTACCTTTACTGCTGCAACTGCTACAACTACGATCGCAAATGATGACACTGCCGGTTTCAGCATTGCACCTACGAACATCACTGCTACAGAAGGCGGCGCAACTGGCAGTTACAAAGTCAAGTTAACTTCGCAACCGACGGCACCCGTTAACATTAGCTTTAATACTGGCAATGCAATTAGCCCGATCGCCCAAATTACATTTGACAGCACTGACTGGAATGTCGATCAGACTGTCACTGTCACTGCGATCGACGACAATGTAGCACAAGGAACCCACAGCGGCACGATCGCTCACACAGTTACCAGTACCGATGCCAGTTATAACGCCACAGTGATTCCCGATGTTACGGCATCGATTACTGATGACGATAGTCCCGGTGTTTCCATCGTGCAATCGGCAGGCAGTACAAATATTGCTGAAGGCAGTGCAGCAACGACTACCTACGGAGTGGTTTTGACTACCGCACCTGCTGCCAACGTTACGATTAATTTTGACACGGGCAGTCAAATTAGTGCGATCGCACCTCTGACTTTCACCCCAAATGATTGGAATAATGCTCAATATGTGACCGTTAGTGCGATCGAGGACAGCATAGCCGAAGGAACCCACAGCGGCACGATTGCTCACACTTCTGTCAGTAACGATACTTTGTATAATGGGCTGACGATTTCTCCTGTGACTGCCACGATTGCTGACAACGATACCGCAGGCGTGACTATTTCAGCGACGAGTACAACTGCTACCGAAGGATTGGCGAGCACGTACAGCGTTAAGTTAAAATCCCAGCCGATCGCGCCTGTGACAGTTAGTTTCGCTACAGGGGAGCCAATAAATGCGATCGCCCCAATTACTTTTGACAGCACTAACTGGAATGTGGATCAGACTGTCACTGTTAGTGCGATCGACGATAGCATAGCCCAAGGAACCCGCAGCGGCACGATTACTCACACTTCTGCCAGCAGCGATACTAAGTATAGCAACCTGACGATTTCTCCTGTGACTGCCACGATTGCTGACAACGATACCGCAGGTGTGACTATTTCACCGACGAACATAACTGCTACCGAAGGTGGTGCGAATGGCACTTACAGCGTTCAACTAACTTCTGTGCCCACGGCGCCTGTGACGATTAGTTTCGCCAATGGCGATGAAATTAATGCGATCGCACCGATTACCTTCGACTCTACTAACTGGAATGTCGCGAAAGCAGTGACTGTAACGGCGAAAGATGATGCGGTTGTTGAAGGAAATCATACAGGCAGTATTTCTCATACTGCCCAGAGTGCTGATAGTAAGTATAGTGCGCTCCCGATTCCGGGCGTGACAGTGGCGATCGCTGATAACGATGTAGCGCCACCTGTAGTTGTCGAGCCGCCTGTAGAGCCGGTAGTAGATCCGGTAGTAGTTGTCGAGCCGCCTGTAGAGCCGGTAGTAGATCCGGTAGTAGTTGTCGAGCCGCCTGTAGAGCCGGTAGTAGATCCGGTAGTAGTTGTCGAGCCGCCTGTAGAGCCGGTAGTA
>NZ_JAUBQX010000045.1:0-51879 GCF_036701505.1 Microcoleus sp. Pol11C2 | reverse complement strand
ATACATCAATATAATTGCACGGATAAAATTAATTAGGATTGCTCTAGGTATAGAAAATCATTTAGGATTGCTATAGTGAGCTTATCCAACAGCTAACCAGCTTTGGCAGTCTCGTCTAATATCCATGAGTTCACCCAGAATCTGACTCACAGTGCGCTCGCTAAAAAAACTATCAGGCAATACTATACCCACATTTTCCTAACATTAATAATACACTAAATCTTTTGTTTTATATCGATTTCAAAGAGTATTACATCAAAAGTAAATTGGCAATATAAATTTTCAACAATCGTAATAATTTGATTTATTTAACACGCATCTAATCAAATATTTCCGCTAATTTTAAAGCATTAAGTTGAGCTTGAGCTTTCTGCAGCGACTCCTGCCATTCCCTTTCTGGATCGCTATCAGCAACAATCCCCGCACCCACTTGTCCCCAAACAACTCCCCCCGTCCTACCGTCACTTTTTGGTGTATATAAAAGGGTGCGAATCAAAATATTTAAATCCAGGTTGCCGCGCCAGTCCAAATAACCGCAGGAACCGTAAAATAAGTTACGCTTCACGGGTTCCAATTCTTCGATGATTTCCAGACAGCGCACTTTCGGACAACCTGTAATCGTACCGCCCGGAAATACCCCTCGAATTAAGTCGATCGCGTCGCAATCTCCTCTTAATGTACCGATAACATTACTGACGAGGTGCATCACGTGGCTGTAGCGTTCAATCGTCAGAAATTCGTTGACTTTTACCGAGCCCCATTCACAGACCCTGCCGATATCGTTACGCTCTAAGTCAACTAACATAATATGTTCGGCTCTTTCTTTGATATTCTCTATTAATTCCTGTGCTAACTGCTCATCTTGAATGCAGGTTAAACCTCGCGGTCTCGTTCCCGCGATCGGTCTAGTATCCACTTTTTTTCCTAACAATTGAACGAGTCTTTCCGGCGAACAACTAACTATCGCCCCCCACGGAGTTTGCCAATAACTTGCAAAAGGCGAAGGATTGATCCTTTGCAAAGCGCGGTAAATTGACCAACTACTGCAATCTGTACGGGCTTCAAACCGCAAAGATAAATTAGTCTGAAAAATATCGCCCGCATGAATATACTTCTGAGCTTTTTGCACTATTTCTTTATACTGACTCTGAGATAATTGGAAAATAGGAGTAGCGGAATTTAGTCGATCATTTTCCGGTAAATTATTCTGGGTTATTTCTCGCTGGGTTTGCTCTAATTGATGCTGCATAACATCGAGGTGAGAAGGTTGACTCGCAGCCAACCATAGAATTTGCGTTTGACCGTCTAAAACCGCAAAAGATTCTGGTTCGTACCAACAGCTAACCGGGAAAGGAAGCGGATCGGTATTGAGTTGGGGCAGGTGTTCGATTTCCCATGCTAAATCATAACCTAGCCATCCCAACCAACCCCCAGTAAAAGGAATTTCCGGCGGTACATTCACTGCTAAATTTTGCTTTTGAGAGTTTAAAAGAGCGCGCAAAAAAGGTAAAATTTCACCGACTGCCGGTGTCCATAGCTGAGATTGACCGTCAATTATCCGGGGAGCACCTGCACAAATAGAATATCGTGCCAAGTTAGTAGAAGATGTAACTGGACTTTCTAGTAAAACCGCCATATCGCGGGGGAAACAATCAGATATTGAGCTTGCACTGTCGGCATTTTGACCGAGAAATAAAGTTTGAAAAATCTCAGATCCGCTGCGCTGATTTAGGGGAAGCTTTCGCCAATGCCAAGGTTGTATTTGTTTCATAATAGATTGCACTATGGTTAACACTTTCAGGACTTACGCTACGAGTCAATTTTGACACTATCTGTAGTAGTAAGGTGCAGAGATCGCACCCTACTAAAATCGATTGAAAGCGTTATATCAGCGATTACTGACAACTTTCCAAACATCTCGGTTGGCTTCTTTTTTGAGGCGTATCCAACCTCTAACGGAGTTAATGAGAAATAGAGTTTGGGTACTGTGCAAATCATCTAAGGTAATTAATTTTTCTCTGATTTTTCCCTCCTCTAAAAGTTGAGAACGAAACGTCCCCGGTAATAAACCGCACTTGACGGGAGGTGTGATTAGACCTGCAGGTGTATCGATCGCGATATTGGCAATCGTGGATTCGGTAATAACTCCATCTTGATTCCACAGCAAGACATCCTGATATTCGGGCTGCGACTCCAAAGCCATTGTATAAGGCAATCGGTAAGTTGTCTTGTGGTAAAGAAATGGGTTTTGAGAATCGATCGGTTTGCGGGAAATTCCCACAGATGCACCGATTTTTAAAATACCGCTATCTAGTGTCTGAGCTTGTAATGTTATGTTTCCCTCACAAGATATTGTTAACCGTATTTTTTGTTTGACTGACCCGCAAGTCATACTTAATGCTTGTAAAGCTTTGCTTGCTTCTGTTAGCGATAGGGGGAAATTAAAATAATCAGCCGATCGCTCTAATCTTTGAAGATGTCTGTCTAGCAAAAAATAGCCGTTTTTGGGTTCCCATAAAAGTGATTCCAGCAATTCAAATTTTTGCTGTTGTTGAATCATATTTTTGTCACTATAATGTAAATGAGGTAACTTGACAATTTTTCGACCCGCGAAGATGCCTGTTCGTGTAATTATATAGGAAGATAACTTGAATTTATGTTGCCTAAATCCTTTATATTTCAATGGCGCCTTGCCATCGGGCTGTTAATATTAACCTCAGTGCTCACACCCCTAGCACTCAACTACTACGTCAGGCTTGTTACCAGCAACTACCGCTACAACAATATAGCTAACGTGCCGGCAGAACCGATTGCTATAGTTTTTGGTGCCGGACTTTGGGAAGACGGCACTCCAAGTCCCATGTTAGCCGATCGAGTCCAAGCAGGCGTCGAGTTGTACAAAGCGGGGCGAGTGGACAAACTTTTGATGACAGGAGACAATAGCAGCGTCGATTACAACGAAGTCCAAGCAATGCAGGACTACGCCGCAGCCCAGGGCGTACCGACTAATAATATTATTCTCGATTATGCCGGATTTAGCACCTATGAAAGTTGCTACCGGGCGAAAGAGATTTTTGGCATAACCCAGGCTGTTTTAGTTACCCAAAACTTTCACTTAGCCCGCGCTGTTTATACCTGCCGCCAGTTGGGCGTAGAGGCGATCGGTTTAGGAACGCCCGATTGGGGCAAATTTCGCCAAAAGGGCATGATTCGCTACAGTTTCCGCGAATTCTTGGCCGTCCTCAAAGCGCTTTGGGAAGTGCGCGTTACCCGTCCAGAACCGACTTTTTTGGGGCCGTTTGAAGGAATTCAGGAAAAGTTATGAGTGCTTTGTTGAAAACTTTAGTCCTTGCTTTAAGGACTAAAGTCTTCGCTAAAAACGGGTTTTATTACAACTAACCGGACATCATCTAAGTCCGGGAGTTGTAAGTTTTGAGTTAAACAAAACTTACAACACAACTCACAAATCATAACTCGCCCGTTGCGGTAGTGTTCCATAACTTACTCGCGTTTGGAAAGCCCCGCCAGCGACCAAGTTAAGCTCACCATCATTAAGCGACCTAGAGCCTTCAAACGGTCCTCGGCGTTATTTTCAACCGTTTGAGACAGAGTTTCAGACTTAAGATTTATCGAGAATTCTTCAGCGGTTTCTGCTGACTTTTCCAACTGAGGTTGTTCAGAAGATGTCTCAAGGCTGACTTGTGGCTGCTGATTTTTTTCTTCGGTCATTTTCTGAGTCACCTCCTGGAGTTATTGCATACATAACCCTTACTACAAATGTAATTTCTTTGTATCCGGGTTTTTGGGAGTCAAGTTTTTCTTACCCGAGAATCGCAGTTACCAACTGACTTAAAAGTTTTGATTTCAGTTGTTAGCTATCTTAAATAGCACTTAGCCAATTTTCCTCAGAAAGCCGATTTATTCACAGATAGGTCGTCCTCTACCAATTTTTTGTAATAAACGGGCTTTCCGAGCCTAAGTCCTGTTAAATTCAAAACTCACGCACTACTACCGATGATGCACATCACTGAAGTGTTATATTTACTTAACAGTAATATTTCCGAGATTCTGATAGTGTTAAAGATTAACAATTAATTTCGCTCGGATTTATATCAATCTGCAAGCAACCGTCTGGGAAATATTAACAAACTGAAGGTGTAGAGCCGATGGCAATTTATGTTGATACTGCAATTGTAGCGGAAGCCGCACGGGCGAGCAAGTTCGGATGGATAGCGGGAATTACTACTAATCCGACACTTTTGGCAAAAAGCGAGTTATCTCCTGAGCAAACCCTTAAACAACTGGCACAACTGATTCCTGGGGAAGTGTACTATCAGCTAATGGCATCTGATGTTGATGGCATGGTAGCAGAAGGAAAAGCGGCTTTTGAATTAATTGGACAGCAAACAGTTTTGAAAGTTCCAGCAACGGCTGCGGGTTTCCAAGCAGTCGCGCATTTGTCACCGGAAATTCCTTGTGCGGTGACGGCGATATACAGCGCATCACAAGCAGTTGTCTCAGCAGAAGCGGGGGCTAAATATGCGATCGCCTACGTGAATCGCGCCACCAGATTGTTAGGAGACGGTTTTGCCTTAGTGCGGGATATGGCAAATGTGTTGAATAAAACTAATACTGAGATTTTGGCAGCTAGCATTAAATCGCCGGAAGAAGCGGTAAAGACTTTATTAGCTGGCGCACATCATTTGACATTGCCTTTTGATGTATTGCAGGCGATCGCATTTCATGAATTATCGCAGCAAACAGTTGATGAATTTGCCAAAAACGGCCGGGGAATATGAGCTTGGCTATCTTGTCTGCTGTGGGTAACATTAGGAAATCTCCAAACTTGTACTCTTAAATGTGAGGGCTTATGACCATTACTCCCGTCTCTGTAGACTCAGCAGGCAATCTGGGGAACCGTGGCTCCTATAACCCCTCCATCTCAGCCGACGGGCGGTTTGTGGCGTTTTCTTCTCTTGCCTCCAACATAGTGCTGGGGGATACTAACAATAGCTTCGACATCTTCGTGCGGGACACGCTTACCAATACCACCACCCGCGTCTCTGTAGACTCAGCAGGCAATCAGGCGGACCGTAACTCCGGCAGCCCGTCCATCTCAGCCGACGGGCGGTTTGTGGCGTTTAATTCTGATGCCTCCAACATAGTGCCGGGGGATACTAACAATACCTACGACATTTTCGTGCGGGACAGGCTCACCAATACCACCACCCGCGTCTCTGTAGACTCAGCAGGCAATCAGGGGAATAGTAACTCCACAACCCCCTCCATCTCAGCCGACGGCCGGTTTGTGGCGTTTTCTTCTGTTGCCTCCAACATAGTGCCGGGGGATACTAACAGTAGCTACAACATCTTCGTGCGGGACACGCTCACCAATACCACCACCCGCGTCTCTTTTGACTCAGCAAACAATCAGGGGAACAGTGGCTCCGGCAGCCCCTCCATCTCAGCCGACGGGCGGTTTGTGGCGTTTTCTTCTTTTGCCTCCAACATAGTGCTGGGGGATACTAACAGTGAGTCACACATCTTCGTGCGGGACAGGCTCACCAATACCACCACCCGCCTCTCTGTAGACTCAGCAGGCAATCAGGCGGATCGTTTCTACTACAACCCCTCCATTTCAGCCGACGGCCGGTTTGTGGCGTTTTCTTCTGTTGCCTCCAACATAGTGCCGAGGGATACTAACAATAGCTTCGACATCTTCGTGCGGGACACGGTAACCAATACCACCACCGGCGTGTCAGTAGATTCAGCAGGCAATCCGGGGAACCTTCAGTCCGGCAGCCCCTCCATCTCAGCCGACGGGCGGTTTGTGGCGTTTTCTTCTAATGCCTCCAACCTTGTACCGGGGGATACTAACATTAGCCGAGACATCTTCGTGCGGGACACGCTCACGAATACCACCACTCGCGTCTCTGTAGACTCAGCAGGCAATCAGGGGAACATTTTATCCAGCAGCCCCTCCATCTCAGCCAACGGGCGGTTTGTGGCGTTTTCTTCTAATGCCTCCAACATAGTGCCGGGGGATACTAACAATACAGACGACATTTTTGTTGTGGACACCAGCAGCACTCCAAACGTCATCAACGGCACGGACGGCAACGACAACCTGACTGGCACCAGTGGCAACGATATCATCAACGGTTTGGAAGGTGATGACGTGCTGATCGGTTTGCGGGTTAATGATGTCTTAAATGGCGGCGACGGCAACGATATCCTTTATGGCGGCAAAGGTTTTGACACCCTCAACGGCGGTTTGGGAAACGATTATCTTGTCGGCGGCGCGGGCAACGATGTATTTGTTTTAGGTGCGGGATTGGGAGTCGATACAATCTCTGATTTCGCCAACGGTCAAGATACCCTTCAATTAATCAATGGCTTGACTTTCGGACAACTATCAATTTCTGCTGGAACTAACGGCACATTAATTAGAGTAGCCAGCAGCGGTGAAGTGTTAGCTTCTTTGACAGGCGTTGCTCCAAACCTCATCGGCTCTGAAAATTTCATCTCTGTCTAGAGATAGATGGTAAACTGGTCATTTGTTAAATCACTTTTGCTCAGAGGAACATTATGATTAAACTTGGCAAACCATCACTCGCGTTAATAGGCACATTTCTTGCAGTTTTGCAACCAGCATTTACCGCTCATTCACAAGAAAGCAACAGCGAATTTAGCAAACTTCAATCCTTATTAGAAGCCAAAAAATGGTACGAAGCCGATCAAGAAACAGTCTCTCTGATCCGCAACAACTCCGCCAATCTGTCTTGTCCGAACCTCCGCGCGATCGATGGGATGTGGATGCGATCGAGCAATGGCAAATATGGATTGACTCCGCAGTTAGAGATTTGGCAGAAAGTCGGCGGTTCTAACTGTCGAACTTGCGAAGGTCAAATTAAAGAATTTAGCAAGCAAGTAGGATGGAACATGAGCTCTCAAGTAAGTCCTATACCAGGGGAGTTTCCAGCCCAGTATCCAACTGTTGCTTCATTAAGTTGGCAAAGTTATGTTGACAGCGATAAAAGCATAACTAGGTACAGTCTTTTTGCGGGCGCGCAGACATGGCAAGCGTGGAGAGTTACAGAATTTAACCTGTTTTCTACTTTTGCCAATTGCGGCAAGTAACAGTTGTAGGACGGGCAATGCCCAGACTTCCACGTCGGAGTCGGGATGGGATTTCTCGATCGCCTCGACTCTTCAATCTAAAATCTAAAATCTAAAATAGTAGGACTATGGCATTCGCCAAATCTTAATAGTGCGATCGGGACTGCCGGTCACAAAAGTCTTGTTATCTCTGGCAATAGCAACAGAACTCACAAACTGAGTGTGACCAGAAAGAGTGCTTCTTTCTTTTCCCGTCTTCAAATCCCAAACTATAATATCTCCGCCCCCGCTGATCAAAGTCCGGCTGTCCGGGCTAAAGGCGATCGTCCTCACCGAGCTCGAAGCCCCTTTAAAAGTGCGAGTCTGCTTCCCGTCTTGCACGTTCGACAAACGGATCTTATTGTCGGTGCTAGCACTAGCCACAATTTTCCCGTTCGGGCTAAAAGCCACAGCAGTAACCGGCCCCCCGTGCCCTGTGATAATTCTTCTGACTTCTCCGGTGCTGAGATTCCACAAACGCACAGTCTTGTCCTTGCTGCCGCTAGCGAGAGTTTTACCGTCCCTGCTCAAAGCGATGGCGTTTACTCCTCCGGCGTGGCCGCTCAAAGTCCGCAACCTGCTGCCGGTTCTGACATTCCACAAGCGAATAGTTTTGTCATCGCTGCCGCTAGCGAGAGTTTGACCGTCCCTGCTAAAAGCGATCGCGTTGACGGGGGCTTTGTGAGCGGGAATCGTCCGCATCCGTCGCCCCGTCTTCAAATCCCAGAGAATCACATTATTGTCGCCGCCGCCGCTGGCCAAAATAGAGCCGTCCGGACTCACCGCCACGGTATTGACCGATTTTTTAGAATGCACCAAATCGAGAGGCTGCACCCGGAGGCGTTCCGTCCTCACATTCCAAATTCTAATCGTCCCAAGGCTTGCGCTCACCAAAGTTTGACCGTCAGGCGACAGGGCGATCGCATTTACACTCTCGACATTATCCAAACTTCCTTGCAAAAACTGAGTGCTAGGTAAGGTAGAAAGCAGCCACACCGGGTTTGCCGGAAACACCCGGTAACGCAGCGAACCGTAAATTTGAGACGCCCCAATGCTCACCATCAAAACAGCCGTGCCCGCCAGCAACCTCTTTTTCCAATCAAAAACATCTTTCTCGGCCTTTTTCAATCCCGAATTCAGAGGTCTGAGGCGGTTTACAGAAGTCTGCTTCTTCACCTCAGGCGTCCCGGAAGTTGCGCGAAGTTTAGTTTGCCCCGTCGTCGGCAACTGAGTAGGCAACTGACTTTCCGCGCCGTCGAGATTAATTTCCTCCAAGCACTGCAAAACCATCTGCGGGCTTTGAGGTCGATTTCCCGGAAAAGGCGCCATCAGATAATCGATGACATTAGCCACGGCGTCGGAAACCTGAGGAGCTCCTTTGCGCCACATTAATCTGCCCGTGCGCGGGTTCTCTGGAAACGCAGTCGGTGGCTTTCCAGTCAGCAAATAAACAAAAGTGCGGCCCAGAGCAAAAAAATCTGACTGCGGAACAGCCTTGCCATTAGTTTGTTCCGGCGGCGTGTAGCCCGGGGAAACAATACCAGTCACATTTTGCCCCTGGCCCACCTTAGCGAAATAAGTCGCCGACACTTCCCGAGCAGTCCCGAAGTCAATCAGCACTAACTGCCCGTTTGGCTTGCACATAATATTGTGCGGCTTGATATCCCGATGGAAATAGTTGAGGCGGTGAACTTGGTCTAAAATTTCCGACAGTTGTTTGAGCCAGTTCACTGCTTGTTCTTGACTGATGGGGCGGCCCCGATGTTTCAGCCAGTCTTGCAAATTGGCCCCAGCAATTTTCTCCATCACCAGACAGTGAAAAGACTCTGTGCTGTGAGCGGGCGTAAATGTAAAATAACCGTCGCGATCGACTTTTGGAATACCTGGATGTCTTAGCCTGACCAACACGTCGGCTTCTTGCTTAAACAGTTCTACAGCTTTGGGATGTTCTTTGAGCAGGACTTTGAGCACTCTTCGGGCGCCGTTGTCGTCCACTTCAAATGTTCTGCCAAAGCCGCCGCCTCCGAGAGGCGCGACTAACCGATATCGACCTTGCAACAAAAGTTCTGACCCGCAGTGGATACACACGGATTTACCAGAGTTGGCTGGATCGGAGGGATTCGGGCATTTGGGATTGAGGCAATAACTCACAGAAGCCACATAACCCTGATTGAGGTTGCTCTATCAAGTTTTACTTTGACACTGCTATACAAAACTTGGCTAAACTTATCTAAGCTTCACCATTCAACTAGAAGTATTTTCTAGAGGGTCTGATTCCTGCTTCTGCCAAGAGAGTCGGCTCTTACTTGTCCACAGGCGTAAATTCGGGTGGAGCAGCACCCTATTTTTGAAGTCTCTACAACTATTTATTATTGTGGAAGCTTTTAGCCATTGTTTAACCATTATTTTCAACCAATTTAACGAATCGTGGTATCCCGTTCGACCTTTTTATAGGCTGGTCAGTTTTAAATCGACCGTCGTTTACTCTTCCAGAAAATTTTTCCTGCAGATTTTGGGCATTATTCTGAGAATGTTGCACAAAAATGCGCCTCTGTCAATATGCTTGTGATCGGCAGCTCGGAGGAAGTTTAATCAAGTATTAAGCGATTAGATTAACCTCTGTGCACTCTTGGTGAGTGAGATTTTTGATTCAGCTTGCGTTACTTGCCTTGACAAGATTACTCAAGCCGAATTAGAGGTGTCTTCTGTAAAATCGTTAATTGCGGTATGGCATACCGTATTTGATTAATCCTCTTTATCTAGTTCGGTTTTTGTTCAAATATGAGTTTTCCTAGACGGCAACACCGTGTTTGTGGGACGACGTACTCAACAATAAGAGTACGAGGTTTTACGTTGTCTAGTCAGACTCAATTTTCAACTTATGACGATCGTAGCACACCTAGTAAAAGACTCATGAGCACCCTTGATTGAAATCTTGCAGCTTCTCTGAAGTCAAGGGAGGCTTTAGTCTCGCTTGACTTCAGCATCCCGTGTTTTTGTATAACCTTTGGCAGTGCGCTCTAACGATGATCGGGTTGATGCCAAAGGTTTTGTTGTTTGTCACAGCCGATCGAGGTCACAAATCCCTGATGACAGCCAATAATGTACAAACACACCAGAACTAATAACGAGAGAGCAGCCACATTTCAATTGTACGATCGCAACCACCACTCTCGAAGAAAGAAGTGAGAGTAGGGAAGTGGGGGAGTGGGGCAGTGAAAAAATCTGCCTTCTTCCCTCTTCCCTCTTCCCTCTTCCTTCAACAGAAGAAAGCCTGTTAAACAAGTCCCTCAATTACCGGATGGAAGTAGAACGCCAGCGCCAAAACCGTATAAGCTGCCAACAGCAAAGTACCTTCGAGCCAGTTAGAGTTGCCGTCAGAACTGATAGAATTGGCGATCAGCACCGACACCGCAACCGCTACAAGTTCAAACGGGTTGAAATTCAAGTCCATCGGTTTGCCTAAGACAAAACCTGCCAAAACCAACACCGGGGCAACAAACAAAGCAATTTGTAAACTCGAACCCACGGCCACAGAAACCGATAAATCCATTTTATTTTTCATCGCCACCGTCACCGCCGTCGTATGTTCGGCCGCATTGCCAATAATCGGCACTAAAATCACCCCGGTAAACAGTGATGTCAGCCCCAAACGCGCTGTCGCTTCTTCGAGAGTACCCACCAACAGTTCTGACTCCACAGCTACCATCAGGGTACAGGCCAACAGCACCGAAATCCACAGTGGCAGATTGACTTTGTGGTCTGGACTGTCTGGTGCTAAGTTACTTTCGGCTAATTCTTCCAGCATTTCTATTTCTGCCACCCCTGCATCGTACAGATAACTGTGGGTTTTCATCGAAAACAGCAGCGTCAGCACGTAGACGACAATCAGCACTACAGCAACAGCGCTAGAGAGGTTCTGCATAGTTTCGGGAGGGATGCCAATAGAGGTGGCATTAACTGCAGTTGGCACCAAAATGGCAATCACAGCTAAGTTCATCGCTGAAGCATTCAAGCGGGCGACTGTCGGCTGAAAATCTTGTTCTTTGTAGCGCAAGCCGCCCAGCAGCATCGCCAATCCCATCACCAGCAGCAGGTTGCTCATAATTGAACCGGTGATGCTGGCCTTGACAACATCTATTAGTCCGGCGTTGAGGGCGACGATGCCGATAATCAGTTCCGTGGCATTTCCGAAGGTAGCGTTCAGCAAACCCCCCAAGTTGGCACCGAGGACGACGGCGATTTCTTCGGTGGCCGTCCCCATCCACGCGGCTAGAGGGATGATGGCTAAAGCTGAGGTGATGAAGATTGTGGAGGATTCCCAGCCGAGAAAGTGTCCGGCGATGGAAACGGGGATAAATAACAGCAGGCTGGAAATAATTGTATTTGTGTTTAGCATTTAGATTCTCAAAAGCTGCCAACCGTCAATCATAGCCTGTGGCCAAATGAAAAAAAGGGGGAGGGCGAGGGATTTGGGTGTTGGCTTAAAGCTGGGGGTGGGCGATCGGGCGATCGCTGCATTGCCGCTTTCACGGATGTGACAAACTAAGAGAGCGATTTGTTTAGCCGATCGGTTCAATGGATTTTTGTATTCGATTAGCTTCCTTAGAAGACATTTCTAAGCTGACAACTTTAATTCCTGATTCTGCTAGAGCTTTGCAAGCAAGCTACTATAGTTCAGAGCAGATTGAAGGCGCACTGGGCACAGTTTTTGGGGTTGATACTCAACTGATTTTAGACCAAACATACTTTGTTGCTGAGAACAATCACCAAATTGTTGGTTGCGGTGGTTGGAGTAAGCGTAAAACGCTTTATGGAGGTGATTCAGGCAAAAATAATCCAGAAGACAGCCTGCTCAACCCAGACAGCGACTCGGCAAAGATTCGTGCATTCTTTGTTCATCCAGCATGGGCACGTCGAGGAATTGGAAGTCAGATTGTGCGAGTATGTGAACTGGCTGCTGAGCGTGCTGGATTTAAGGAAGTTGAGATGATTGCGACGCTGGCGGGAGAGCCATTTTACACAAAATTTGGCTATCAGGCGATCGAGCGGTTTGAAATTCCTCTCCCAAACAGTCAGTTTCTCCCAGTTGTCCGTATGTTTAAGAGCTTGGCGCGCAGCCCGTAAATGAGTAACGGTAAAATCAGTGTCGGTTAAATGCGATTGTAAATCAATGACATGAAAAAAAAGCAAATAATTATCAGCCATGTCAAGAAAACTAGATTTTTTCAAAGTAGAAGTCGTCCCGCACGATCCAAATTGGCGCAGCGCCTTTGAAACTGAGTCGAAACTGATTGCACTTGCACTTACCGAAAATGTGGTTGCGATACATCACATTGGTAGCACAGCGATTCCACAAATTCATGCAAAGCCGATTATTGATATGTTAGTTGAGGTTAAAGATATTACGAAAGTCGATACACAGACTTCAGCAATGGAGGCTTTAGGCTATGAAGCAATGGGTCAGTTTGGGATATCGGGCCGTCGTTTTTTTCGCAAGGGTAATGAAGCAGGGATTAGAACACACCACATTCACACATTTGAAGTGGCTGCACCGCAAATAGAGCGCCACTTAGCGTTTCGAGATTATATGATTTCCCATCCTGAAAACGCGCAGCAATACAGCGAACTCAAACGAGAACTCGCAAACAAATACTTTGATAATATTCAAGGCTACATGGACGGAAAAGATGGGTTCATTAAAGCAATGGATATGAAAGCGGCAAAGTGGCGACCGTCTCATTAAAATTATGATATTGGAAGTGGCAATTCTTGAGGTTAAGCCTAATATGACTGGAGCAACATAACATATGATTGATATCGGTCTCACACACATCGCACTGCCCGTTTCCGATGTCGATCGCAGTATTGAATTCTATTCCAAGTATGCTGGAATGCAAGCAGTTCACCGCCGCATTGATGCAGAAGCTGGTGTTGCTGTGGTCTGGCTTTCCGATCGCACTCGCCCTTTTGTAATGGTGCTAATTCAAACAAACTCGGTACATCCCGTTCTGTCTCCCTTGGCGCATCTGGGAGTTGGCTGCAAAAGTCGGGAATATATGGATTCTCTGTGCGACTTGGCTCGGCAAGAAGGTGTACTGCTTGATGAACCAAAAGATTCTGGTTATCCGATCGGCTACTGGGCTTTTTTGCGAGACCCGGACGGTCACACGCTGGAACTATCCTACGGGCAAGAAATCGGATTTACAGTGGAGAAAGCTACTTGATGAAGAGCTGCGGCAGTGCTTTATCTCTTACGATGGAAATTAAGCTGGGAAATACATTAAAAAGCAATGGGGAATGGCAATGAGGCAAGTTGTAATTGTAGGATCGGGGCCAACTGGTGCGGCACTTGCCTTACTGCTGGTGAAACGAGGTATTGCTGTAACCTTGATTGAGGCGGCAAAAGATTCCTACCGAGTGTTTCGCGGTGAAGGGTTAATGCCCAGCGGATTGGATGCGATCGCCCAAATGGGCTTATCCACTATGCTAGAAGGTGTTCCACACCGACAAATTGATGCCTGGGAGTTTGTTGTGGGCGATCGGCAACTATTTCGAGTTGATGAGCCAATGGGGTCAAATCGACCTTGTACGCTGGTATCGCAACCGCCTTTGCTAGAAACACTAATTTCAGAAGCTCAGTTGCATCCAGAGTTTGAATTTATATCAGGTGTTCCCGTAAAAGATTTACTGTACAGCAACGATCGCATTGCGGGTGTAAAGCTAGGAGATGGGCGAGAGATTCCTGCTGCACTTGTGATTGGTACCGATGGTAGAAACTCAGTTGTACGACAGCGTGCAGAATTAGAGTTAGTAAAACAGCAGAATAGTATAGATGTTCTGTGGTTTAAACTTGCCGCTCATCCTCGGTTTGTGGCGGATAATGTATTTTATTCGATCCTGAATGGCGGTAGCGGATTCAGTGTCTTTCATGGGGCAGAATCAGGAAAACTTCATCTGGCTTGGGTGCTATCTGCCGATGACAAAACCGATCGGAAACACGCAGACTGGGCAGAAACTTTCGCATCGCTATCTCCTGCGTGGATGGCAGAACATTTCCGCAACTGTGCCGATACGATCGAATCTCCGATGCGATTATCTGTTGTGGTTGGTCGCTGTCCGCGCTGGCATCGACCAGGAATCATACTTTTGGGGGATGCTGCACATCCCATGTCTCCGGTTCGCGCTCAAGGAATTAATATGGCGTTACGCGATGTTATTGTTGCGGCCAATCACCTTGTACCTTTATTGAAAGCAGGGGCTAATTGCGAGGATATTGACTTAGCATTATCGCGGATTCAGGCAGAACGCGAACCGGAAATTATTCGCGCCCAACAACTTCAAGCACAAGAAGCGTGGAAAGGCGAACAACTCCGAAAAAATGGATTATTGCGTTTGTTGATGATGCAAGCGGCTCCGTTTTTGGGTGAAAAAATTAAACAATTTTGGGTAAAAGGACAGTATGAATTGCGCCAAGGAGTAACGCAGGTAAAATTGGTTGTGTGAAAAGAGGAAATTCACAATTAGGAGAAAATTGTATGCGATCGACAAATATCAAAGGACCGATCGGCACTATTCACATCATCGAAGCCAGCCCCCCTGTCAGCGCTGCGGAATCCGAGCGGCTGCCGATGGTATTTGTGCACGGTATGGCGGTGTCCGCGAGCATCTGGGATGCCCAGCTTGCCCGTGTCGCCCGTACCCGACGCGCGATCGCCCTTGATATGCGGGGACACGGTGATTCCACACCGCCGGAGGACGGCAACTATGCGCCCGCCTCCTGTGCAGCGGATGTTTTCACGGTACTGGATGGGCTGGGACTCGATCGAGTGGCGATCGTCGGGCACAGTTTCGGTGCTTGTATTGCCCTCGCCACAGCAGCCGCCGCACCGCACCGCATCGCGCAGTTGATCCTGGCAGATCCACCTGGAGATTTTACCAAGGTGCCTGCACAGATGTACGAGGCACGGATCGTCCCCTACCAGAGGGCTCTGGAGACGGAGGATTGGCGGGCTGCTGTGCAAATGAGCTTCAATGAGGCACTGACAGGAAGCGCGGCCCTTACGCGCGATCGGATTCTCGCTTGGTTGGCGGCGACTCCACAGGATTGTCTGTGTGGAATGTATCGCGCGATGTTTGCCTTTGAAGCTGTTGATGCTCTCGATCGCTACCTAGCAGCCCCTGGAACACGGGCCCACGCCATTATTGCTCCCTCAAACACTTTTCCGTTCAGCCTCCACATCCTCCGTCCCACGCTGACGACAGCTACGCTACCCGATACTGGACACTGGCTGATGCTGGATGCGCCAGAGGCCTTTGCTAGGCAACTTGATATCTGTTTGGAAGGTGTTTAATATAGATTTCGATAAAATCTGTTAGTTTTACCACAATTCATCGAGGGTTAAGTTGTGGGGATTTTTGAGGATGAAGGCGTTGTTGTCTTTGATTAAGTCACCGCTACAGAGAATCGGTAAGCGTTCTTGATAAGCTTTAATCGCCAGGATATAATCTTTGTCGGCGAGTGAAGTTTGAATTTTCCGCAATTTGTCAGCAATGACGCCTATTAAGGTTATCTCGCCACTTAATTTGTCGGTGTTGGGGGTGTAAATTTGCATGACAATTCCCTGTAAGGTCATATTGGGGAGTGAGGTGATCAAGTCTGCTAATATTTCAATTTGAGAGCGATTTTCGACAATTTCTAGGGTTTCCATGACTTCGTACATCCGCAGAGCAAAACCGCTGACTTCGGGTTTGAGAGCTAACAAAATTTCGTAGTCTTCGCCTGCTTCATTCTTGCGAGTCCAGAGCGATGATTTGTCATTGTCTCGGCTTTGTTCGTGCCATCCGTGTTTTTGTAAATAAGCAGCGACTTGAGGCGGTTCTAAGGTTTTGAGAATATCGGGGTCGCGGACTGTTACTATCATAGGAGTTCTCCGGATTCAATGCGCTGCATGAGAGTTTTTAAAGCGTCTGTGTTGAAAATGTTTTGTATGGGTATTTGAACAGTGACAGTGTTTTGATTTTGGGTGGGCGGTAGCCCTCGCAATGATGCCCAGTAGCCACAATAGCGAAGGCAGAGTTCTTGCTGAGATTGGCGCAACCAATCCTCTTGGCTGTCGGGTACTAAAACGATAATCAGAATGCGGGGGACGAAAGGGTTTTCTAGCCTTAATTCTTCATAGTTTTTAACTTCTAGGGGATATCGGATAATTTCATTATCCAGTAATTTTCTGGAGGTGCATTTTATTTGGACATCTAGGCGAGGGCGGCGCGTTGATTGTGATGGTCCCAAACCTGTAAGAATTACGTCAACTCCTTCTGCATCTAAGGGACGCGGGGCTATTTGGAATGAGTAGCTTGCCGCGGCTGTTACCGCATAGACATAAGCATAGCTAAATTCCTCTTTTTGGGTGTTCAGAACCACGCTTATTTTAACCTCGATAATTTTAAACAGGTATTTACCAAATAGCTAATCATTCATTATCTTCTTCATTGATTACTGATGTATTGTCTGGCATACGCCCTGGACGAGAAACTATAACTACGTCAAAAATACCCTTCAAATTTTTGAGTCCACTCTTTAATAAGTCGTGTTCTTCTGTCCTGCGAGAGTCATCCCAGATAAAAGCAATTATTTGTTCGTGGGGGGAGCCTTAAGCTAGGTATAAAGACGTATCTGCGGCAATTTCTTCAATAATTTTTTGGGGCTTGTCTTTGCGATACCAGAACTTGATTTCAATAACCAATTTAAGCGAGGGAATTTCTAGGTCTACTCTTGGTTTTTTCGGCCCTACCGATCTAGTATATTCTTCTTCTCGGATATCGGCGAACACGGCAGCTAATAAAAAATATAGCAAATTTTGCACGTGATATTCATTTTCTATGTACCATTGCCGAGGTGTACCGCCCTTTGTGCGTGGCTTTTCTTCCCATGTCCAACGTCGAAGCCCCGCTGGAACTTGTGTTAATAATTTGCTAACATCTTCCAAGCTAAAGGAGCCTAAAGCAGATTGAGAAGAAATGAGCCACCCTTTTTCGTAATTTTCTTTAACTGCCTTCAACTTTGACAGATGAGTCTCTAAATTCGTTTTAAGATTCGAGCCCGAGGATACTTCAATTAATGAGGTTCGCTGACTGCTAGTTAATGGGATAACTTGCTCTAGAAGTAACTTGTAGTTAGTCTGCCACTTTTCCCAATCATAATTTCCATCCAAGACATATCTGTCAGGCCCTTGTATAGGTGAATCATCGAAACTGATGACAAATATGCCAGGTGGTTGATCGAAACTGGGAGATCTGGGTTGAGAAAATTCTCCAGGTATGACTTTTATTGCTTTGTACATGGCCTCTCCCTCAGCTATAAGTTCATTAAACTGAGCAAGGTATCTCTTAAAATTGTTTGAAGTTAACATAATTAGGTTTCTGCTTCCATTAATTAATTTCTTGATTTAAGGGAAATCCCACACTCAACTCTAGCAAAAAATCGCGGATGCGATCGATTAAAGCTTTCTCTAATTCTCCCTATTGCGCTTCTAGACCTAAAAAGTACGGCCCGCACTTGATATTGCACAATACGTTCCTTAAGTTATCGCAAAAAATCATGATAATCTTCAGCAATTGACGAACTATCCGCCAGAACCCCCCCTCTGCCGATTTTCCCGAATCATCGCCTCTAACTTGCCACTCTTGGCAAATGGCCTCTCGAACTTCGCCGTCAAATGCAGCATCTTCTCGTCCAAACCCTCCTCCTCCTCCGCCTCCGCCCCCACATACCTCTCAGGAGTTAAAACCTAACACTTACCGTTTTGCTTTTTTGTTGCCTTTTGACTCGGCACAATTGTTACAACTCTTCTGGAAAGTACATTTGCAGCCAATCTGCCCCGCCCGAACCCAACTGGCCTAACTTCTCCAGAAATTAGATAAAAAGCACCTAAAGTATGATGCGAAACTCGGGCAAAACTCTTATTCTATAAATCGATCGGGCATTAAACCGATATCCACAACCGCCAAGATTTAGTGCCAAAAATTAAATCTTTCCGGCGAAAAGTTGCTATTTAATGAATAAGACTTTACAATCCAGCAAGGTAAATGAAACTCTCAATGAGCAGTGCTGCAAGCACTAACCCGAAATGGGTCGCAAGTGCCAAAAAGCAGCAAAAGCTACATTTTTTAACTCTTTCAACAGCAAAGCATTGGCAAAAAAACCAGGGATCGACGGTTGGCATCTTGGAACGAATGCTTTGCTCGCAATACTACAAATGTATCAAAACTTGTCAGCCAAATTTAGTCCTAACAGATGCCTAGCTGTAACTCTTGCTGCGTAAGGTTTCAGTTTCTAATTAGGCTCGTTTTATTGTCTTTAACTACTTGAGTGAGGATTTGCTCGCATGATTTCGATTTCTACTACTCAATCCGATGTGCTACCTTTGCCTTCGCCAACCGTAACGGCTGCAACCCAAAACAGTGCGACTGCTGCAACTGGGGTGTGCGTGACGGTTCACGGTCACTTTTACCAGCCACCCCGGGAAAACCCTTACCTGGACGCGATCGAACGCCAAGCCAGCGCCTCTCCCGCCCACGACTGGAACGAACGCATTGACATCGAGTGCTACCGCCCGAACGCCTTTGCCCGCATACTCAACGATCGCGGCGAAGTCACGGGGATCGTCAACAACTACGAGTATATGAGCTTCAACATCGGGCCGACCCTGATGAGCTGGCTCGAACGCTACGACGCGGAAGTTTATCAGCGGATTCTGGAGGCCGATCGCAAAAGCTGTCAGCGACTCAACGGTCACGGCAACGCGATCGCCCAAGTATACAATCACATCATCATGCCGCTCGCTAACGAGCGAGACAAATACACCCAAATTCGCTGGGGGATCGCAGATTTTCGCTCCCGATTCAATCGCGATCCCGAAGGAATGTGGCTCGCTGAAACCGCAGTAGACTACCCTACCCTCGAAGTTTTAGTCGCTGAAGGCATCCGCTTCATTGTCTTAGCCCCCTCCCAAGCCGAACGCTGCCGCCCGCTAATCGGGCAAAACCACGAAGGGGAACCAGGGCAAAATTCCGAATGGCACGAAGTCGGCGGGGGTCAAATCGATCCGACTCGCCCGTACCGCTGCTATTTGAAACCAGAAATGCGGTTGATGGCTGACCACCAACTCTCGCCGCTGAGCACTCACTATTTTGGCCGCCAGCACTCCCAAAATTCTGCTACCCCACCTGCCAACACTCCCTACATTGATATCTTTTTCTACGACGGCCCGATCTCGCGGGATATGGGCTTCAATGACGTTCTCAGCAGCAGCCACCACTTGGCCGGGCGCTTGGGTCAAGCAGTACGGGGAGACCACCGACCGGCTCAATTAATCTGCGTGGCGACGGACGGCGAAACTTTCGGCCACCACAAACACAGTACCGAAAAATGCCTCGCCTACGCCTTCACAGAAGAGTTTCCCCGCCGAGGCTGGACGGTGACGAATTTTGCTCATTATTTAAGTCAAAATCCGAGCGCTTGGGAAGTGGAACTCAAACCCGTGACGGCCTGGAGTTGCTCTCACGGGGTCGATCGCTGGCAAGATGATTGCGGCTGCGGTGGCGGCGGCGGATGGCACCTCAAATGGCGTCGCCCTCTGCGGGATACTCTGAATTGGCTGCGCGATCGGCTGATTCCGATTTATGAAGAAGCGGGGCGCAAGCTGTTGAGCGATCCCTGGAAGACCAGAGATGAATATATTGAGGTCATCCGCGATCGATCGCCCGCTAACGTGGACAGGTTCCTCCAACGCCATCAAGTGCGCCAACTCGACGACGCCGAACAGGTGGACGCCCTGCGACTGCTGGAAATGCAGCGCCACACCCTGTTAATGTTCACTAGCTGCGGCTGGTTTTTTGAAGAAATCTCGCGGCCAGAAGGCGTGCAAATTCTGCGCTACGCGGCCCGGGCGCTGGAATTGGCGGGGGAAGTTACCGGCGTGCAGCTAGAAAAGGATTTTGTCGCTCAACTAGCCCTCGTACCCAGCAACGTTGAGTGTTTTAAAACAGGGGCAGAAGTTTACCGGCAACTGGTGGTGACAGCCCAAATTAGTCTCAGACAAGTGGCCGCCCACTACGCAATCAGTTCTCTGTTTGCCAAATTTCCCCGCGAAGAGCGAGTTTACTGCTATCAGGCGGAGCAGCAAGATTTCCAAATTCAGCGCATGGGCTCGATGACTCTGGCTGTGGGTCAATTGCAGTTAACCTCGGAAATTACGTGGGAAACAGAGGTTTTTGTGTTTGCTGCGTTGCACCTGGGCGGCTGGGACTTCCACTGCTGCATTCAGCCTTTTGGCAGCCGCCGGTCTTACACTATGCTGAAAGAGCGGTTGTTTGGAGTTATGCAAGAAGCTTCGGCGTCCCACGCGATTCTGGAAATGGTGCGGCTGTTTGGGGATCAGTCCTTTAGCTTGCGGGATTTGTTTGCGGAGGAACGCCACCGGATCGTGCAGTTGCTGAGTCAGGAAAATTTGACTCGGTTGGATCAGCTTTACACTCAGGTTTACCGCGAAAATTACGGGGTGATGATGGCGTTCCACCGAGACGATTTGCAGGTGCCCGTAGAGTTGCAGGTGGCTGCTGAGGTGGCTTTGGGACACCGCTGTTTGACGGCGGCCAAGGCCCTGGAAGTGGAAACGGAGGATGTGGAACCGCTGCTGGCCGAAATTGAGGCGATCGCCACTGAAGCCGGCCATCTCCGCTGTCGGTTGAACGTTCCCGAAGTCAAGGAAATTTTGGAAAAGATGGTTTGGCGATCGCTTGAGGCGCTGCTGCAAGCAGGATCGGGCATGGAGGATCGCTCGCCGGTCACCTTAGAAGCTGATATCCGCACGATCGAGCGTTTGATTGCGGTGGGCGATCGGCTGAGTCTGGGTTTGTGTCTGGATCGATCGCAGGAACTGTATTTCAATTCTCTGTACACTCAAATTGTGCCTCTGTGTTTGGGCTGGCTGCAACTGCAAGATGTCTCGGCGGGCGACAGTGTGGTCGCTGCCGTTGCCTTGGGGATTGCAGGTTCCGGCGCCGGCTGGGACTTGTCTTCGATCCGGCAGTTGCTGGAGTTGGGTCAAACCTTGGCCGTTGATGTTGAGTGTTGGTTAAATCAGTTAAGTAAATAGTTTGCCGATTAGCCAAATCAATTCCCGCCCTTGAAAATCCGCCCGATCGAGCTTTAAAGCTCGATCGGGCCTGCGGGTTCAACCGAGAATCATCAACATTTCGGCTGACGTGGATCGCGGCTGGGAATCGAAGCAGCGACAGGGAACCGCCAACTTTGTTTAAGTTTTCGCTCTACTTGTGGGAAGATAAGAAGACTGTCGGCAAAGCCTACAAGTGTTAAGCACCCGTAGGCTTTGCAGAGTTTTGAAGAGAGAACACTAAATATAAGTCTATGAAAGTTGGCGATCGCGTTTGCATTAAAAACTCTGTTGTTGTCTACCACCACCCTGAAAATCGCAGTAAACCATTTGATATTAAGGGTATGGAAGGAGAAGTCGTGGCGATCGTTCACGAATGGCACGGCCGACCTGTCAGTGCCAATTGGCCGGTGCTAGTTCAGTTTGACAAAAAATTTCGAGCTCACCTGAAAGAGGATGAGGTCGAATTGATATCTTCGGAAGTATAGCTGTCTCCAAAGTAGAAGCCGGAGGTCAAAGACAATATCCAATCCGGTCAGTCGATTTTAGATTTTAGATTTTAGATTTACTCCACAGATGAATCTGGAAACTTGAACTATAGTCTAAAATTTTGGGCTGATGACTACTCCTGTCGGAAAGCAATTATCGGTTTTTGGGCGGGGGCCCTATAAATGTTGTAGAGTTTGTAGTGAGGAGTTCAGTTTTTTCTGTAGCTTTTAGTCGATGGGCGGGACTAAAGCCCTTACTACAAACCACCTTTTTTGTTCACTCCTTAATTTTTCGACCGTCCCCGGCTGAACCAGCCGAAGATATTCAAATCTCCCTGCATTTTCTGCAATTCCTGCTGATGCTGCTTGGCTGTAGCGTAATACCACTGGCAGTGAAGTTCTAGTTCTTGACGGTACTTAATTTCGTCGTAAAACTCGCGGACAATTTGGTGTCTCTGAAAAATTTCGGCCGCGGGAGTCGGTTCTGGGGCAATGTTTTGCAACTCGTGGGGCAGCATGATTATTTGGGGGCGACTGGGGCAAATCTTGGCTGTAATGACTTTAAGCTAACACATTTCTAAGTGAGGCGCGATCGCACAACTCTACCTTCAAGATATTGCTGCGATCGTTAACAGTATTGAACTGGTCAATAAACTCATTGCTAATTTGTGCGATCGCAGCAGCATCTTCATCTATATTACAGCTCGTACCTAGCACTGCACTAACTAGATTTTGTCTTCTGATAATTCCCGGTCGCGGTCTGACATGGATATTAAGTTTTTGCTCTAAATTAATCGCTAATCCGATCGTGTTACCTTCAAGCCAGCCGCCGCATTTTTCTAACTCGCCAACTTCTGCACTACTTACCGTCAATACTAAAAACGCATTCGATTGTTCTGGTAAATCGGCTGGCTCAAATAGAGTTGTCCAAGCGGTATTTCCCGCCAATACTTCCTCGGCAATTTCTGCACCGCGCCCCAATTCGCGGCGCAATATTTCGGCGGTCGATCTCGTGACATTTCGGGTACTATTTTGACAAGGTTCGATCGATGTTATTACAGGAAACCATTCCCGCGATTTTCGCACAGGATACTGTTTTCCAGCTTCAGTTAATGCTATTGGTTGAGTCCAATCGTGTTGGCTGAGGCTTTGGAAAAAATGGGCAAGTAATATGTCCAGTAATTTATCGTCTCTGGGGCAGGGCGGGCACGGGGACACCGCCCCTACAAAACCATCGTTTTCCTGAGAATGAAACAGCCTAGGGGAATCGGGGGTTATATCTCCAGATTGAGTGGAAGTCCAAGCTGTCAGTAACGCCCAAGAAAAATTACCCAGAAATCCCCAAGCATTACCGTGAATTTGACGTGCTTTCGCCCAGGTTCGCACCGCCCTTAACAAGTTTGTAAATATATCCCAGGACAGATGTTGGCTGACTGTATCCACTATTAAGTCCGCTTCCAAAATACCGACTGCGGCACTCCAACTGACGGGAGCGAAAAAGGGTCTGGCCGCTTCAGATAACGGTTCAATTATCTGGGATTGTCCCAGGGTTGTAGCAGAGAGTAAATCGACGGCGACTCCTTCAATTTCCATTCTCAATACTGGCACTCTTGCGGATTTTACCAGTTGGGAGCGATCGCACAATCCTGCTAGTCTATTTTGTACCTGTTTGAGAAATGTTTCCCCTGTTAAAGGGACGGGAATTATACAAATTAAGTCTAAATCGCTGTGGCTGCTTTGTATGCCTATACGTCCCGATCCGATTTGCTGCAACAATGGTGGGTAGCCTAAACATTCTCGACAAGCTTGGGCTACGATCGATTGAATTGCTTCTCGATGCTGTAGCTGTGTTTGGGTTAGTTTGGGATCGAGTTGGTTGATTATTTCTATTAGCGATAGGTTAGATCCATCTTCTCCTGTTTTTGCGCTGGAAATTTCTGGCGGATTTTCTGCTTTTAAAGGTATGCGGTATCTAACCTGGAATGGTTCGTTATCCCGGCGGCTAATTAGGGCGATCGAGTCTACTTGAAATTGTACGGGATGCCATTGGGAAAGTTCGGGTTTGGCGGCTTGGGCTGTGGCAAATTGACCGGCGGTTAAATGGGGTGTGAATCCGTTAGCCGATCTGGTACTTTGTTCGTTACATTGGGGAAATATTTGTTGGAGTACGGTTTGCAATCGATTTAGTGAATCAGCAGGTTCGGGAATAGGATTTAACCATGCAGTACAGCTAGAAGAGTGGGTAAAAATTTCAAAGTTTGATAGAGTGATGGTAAATGGTTCTAGTTGTTTCAGTGCTTGGGCGATGGCTGCTGCTGCTTCTGGAAAATATGCCTCTGGCACAAAACCATAGAGTAGATTGATATGCGGCATCCAGCGGTGAAATTGGCGATCGCAGCGGCGGCGAATTGTTTGAATTGCGGGTAAAATTTCATCCGGCGGAATTATGACAACTGCGCTTCGATAGACAGGTGGGATGGTTTGCAAAAAGGCTGTAGATTCTAGCTGGGTAAGGATACCAAAATGATCGGAGGGATAGATTTTTCCTTCTGTATCTGGTACGGGATTGCAGGCAAATAATTCAATTTTACGAGATATCCAATCTCGATCGTGACTCCGCAACACCATCCTATCTAACCGTGCCGCAAGTTTAGTTAGACTCATTAATTCTGCCAAGGGATTACCCTGGGGATTGAAAGTGTATCCCGGATCGTCTGGATGGAGTGTTTGCCAAATATCGATAAAATTGTTTTGGGTTAATATCTCTGCTTGTTCGTTGCCTCTAGCATTAAAATCGCCAACAATGAGGCCATCTCCGGGCTGTGAGTTCAGATATTCTAGCAAGATATTAAGTTGCTTCAATCTCACTTGGAGAGCATTTTTATTGTAATCGCTGGTGAAATGTACGGCGGCGACATTTAGAGTTTTTCCGTTAAGCAGCCACTTTCCTACTAATACCCGCTTCCGCTGCGAGTAGCGATATTCTACTAAGTTAAACCGCAATCTGGATAGCAGCAATAAACCGTGCCATTCCAGCGTCTCGCCTTCGGGAGATTCGGAGATATTATAACCGTGCACCCAATCTTCAGCTAACAGTATTTCTAACAGGCGCGGCGTTACTTCTTGGAGGGCGATAATATCGGCATCACACTGACGCAGATGTTCTATAATTATGGGAATTCGCTTGGCTGTCTGCGTATGCTCGGATTCGTAGCGATCTGATAATACGTTAAAACTGGCAATTTTTAATGTTGTTACTGTTACCGACTCTAAGGAATAATCGATGGCTTGCCAATTTTCTCGCTCGTATCGGTAAATAGGTGTAGTGTGGAAGTCAGTAACAGAGATCGAAGGTAGCAGGTGAGGAAAAATTTGCTGTTTCTGGTTTTCTGATTCCTCGTTTCCCGCTGCCATCACCCATGCTGTGACTGGTAATTCTCCAGTAGCAAACAAGTCTAGCAGCCGATCGCGATCCCAAACAATTGTTTCCCCGCATTTAACATAACGAATCCGATGCCAGGGAATATCTCCGTCTACTTGCCATTCTGACAGGGGTTTTTCCCGGATATTGCCAGAAATGCGATCGCTAAAACCCAGACTAAAGGCGCGATGGTCTAAACGACTATCCCATAAAATGCGATCGTAAACCTCGCGGATTGTCGCCATTTTTTGTTTTGGAGACTTTGGCTTTGACATTATATTATTTTGTTATAGTTACAGTTGTATGACAAGCGTAACTCTATTGTACTACACAAAGAGCGATCGTGTAGGGTGCGCTCAATATTGGCACAACTTTAGTCCTGGAGGCAGAAACCGGGTTTTTTTACAGAAATAGTGCATCAAGGCCTTTTATTTTGGTAAAAAACCCGGTTTCTCAGTCTTGAGGGGCAATACTAAGTCCGGGTTTGTCATCCCCTTGATGAAGGAGGCGATTGAAATCTCCCCCTCTCCCCCTCGCGCTTGGGAAGGGTTTTTTAACCCGGATTGGTATAAGTCCTGAACTTGTGTACGGGCGACGGCTATAAGTCCTAGATTGAATCCAAAATCCAAAATCCAAAATCTAAAATTCTCTCAAAGCCATCCCCGCAATCGGTAGACAAACAAACCGATGTATTCTTTTAAGGCTTTAGTTGACTGGTTTAACTGATAGGTATCCGGCAATAAATCCAAGGCGACTGCTTGCCAATTGTTTTGGGATGCTGCGATATCCTGCTGCGTTATCTGGAAGTCTGTTGGTGCGGGAATTGCTTTTATTCCCTGACGCTGAAAAATTAAGAGCGATCGAGTCATGTGCATCGCCGATGTCACTAGCAAAACCGGCCCTTTTATGCCTTTAGCATCTAAAATTTTCCGCACGTTTACGGCATTTTGATAAGTGTTGTGTGAATCGGGGTCTTGCAGAATTGCTGATGCCGGTACACCCATTGTTTGGGCAATTTCTGCCATGTCTGCCGATTCGGGAGCCCCGCCGCCTTTCCAATCTACTCTACCGCCGCTGAGAATTAGCACAGAAGCTTTGCTTTGCCGATAAAGTCGGGAACCGTAGATTATGCGATCGCCCGCTTCCGCTAATTCTACCCAAGGACGGGGAGGTAAAGCTGCTTTCACACCGCCACCCAAGACGATAATCGCTTCAGCTTGGGGGAGTTCGGCGGTTGGTAAATTTTGCCATTCGAGCGATCGAACTAATGATTTCGAAACCCAACCGCTACTTCCGAGCAGTAAAATAATTAGAGCGGCAGCAATTGGCACCGCCCCCCATTTCGGACGCTTCCAAAGTGTGATTAAAGCCGCCATCATTAACAGGCAACTCAATCCCAAAGGATAAATAAACAGCGGCAGGAGTTTCGATAGAAATACAAACATTAAGCAAGTAATTCAAATTGCTCGTTAGCGGTAATGGGTAATTGGAAATGAACGAGGGTTAGTCGCTAATCTGTAATTAGTAATTTAAGTGGCGGGAGTGGTTAATTTTTAGTATAGAGTTGTGAATTATGAACTTTTTAACTTAAAGCTTACAACTCAATACTCAAAACTATTTTCGGTGCTAGCGACGATCCTCTGGTCCAGATAACCAGCCAAACAATGTAGCAGCATCACCCCTAGAGGTTTTGCTATATTTATGGGCCTCCCTTTGCACTACTTCTTTATTGACGATAGCATCCGAGGTTTTGTCCTTAGAATTTATATTCGGGTTGAGTAGTAATTCGTTGTGCCACCAGGCGACAATTAAACCTGCTGCCACGCCACCGATGACACCCAAGCCGAGACTCAGGAGCAGCGTACATCCTACTAAGCGAAACCCAACGGTAAACAAAACAAACCATATCAGCGCGGGGCTAAACCCCTTGGAGTCTCCAGTAAATTTTGGCATGAGCTGTAAGTTTTGTTTGTAATAACACAGAAAGATATTGACAATATTAGCAGACAATCAAATTGGGGAGGGCGATCGCTCTGCAACTACTCTCCACAAATCAAGTTTAATTGTACCTCTAAGTCTTGGGCGGTATCTAAAATCTTTACAGAAATTTGCTCTAATTCTGTAAAAGGTTCAAAAGCTGCTTGCTGCGAACTCAATAGTTCGGCTGTCGCGTCGGCAATATCGCCCCTGCGCTGTTGCAGGCGTTCTCGCAATACTTCAATTGGTGCGGTGCAGTAAATAATTTGCAGGGGCAAGCCGTGGGATTGAGCCTGATTAATTGCATCGGTTCTCCAGTTTTGGCGATCGAACTTTGCATCTAAAATCACATTCCAACCTCGGTCAGCCAGCACTATCCCCAACTCTAACAATCTACCATAAGTCTGTGCCGTCATTTCATCCGAGTACAAATCTTGCCCGCCGCGTTCATTTAAAGGAATTTCGCCTAAATGTTTGCGAACAGCATCGGATCGAATGTGAATTGCGCCCGTGCGGCGAGCCAAATATCGAGCTGCTGTACTCTTGCCAGAACCCGACAAACCCGACATCAAAGTTAACTTGCCTTGGCGCGGTTGCGTGTATTGCCAAGCCAGTTTATAGTAATGAGCTGCTGTCTGTGAAATCTCTGCTTTTTGAGCAGTTGAAATAGCGGCATCGTCCAACATTAACGAAGTTACTTTCGCTCTAACATAAGCTTGACGGCTCAAATACAAAGGCAATAGTTGCAGTCCTTCCCAATCCCCTGTTTGTTCGATGTAAGTATTGAGAAAAGCATTGCCCAAGTCTCTGCGCCCCCGCGATTCCAAATCCATTACGGTAAAAGCCACATCGTACATGACATCAACAAAGCGAAAAGGCTCGTTAAATTCAATGCAGTCAAACAGCAATATTTTATCTTGCCAGAATGCTATATTCCGCAAGTGCAAATCTCCGTGGCACTCGCGAATTTTATTATTGGCAATCCGCAGGTTAAATAACTCTTGATTGGTCACAAAAGACGCATCAGTATAATCTTTAGTTTCCTGATATTGTCTCTGATTCTGCGGCCCGCCGATATATTTTTGCGAAATCCGGTAATTGTTATCTATTGCTGTGCGAATCTGACTGACTTCGCCAAATGTGCGAATGTAGCTGTTACTAATTGCCCTGCTGTGAAAGTTGGCAACTTCGCGCCCTAAGTCTGCCATAAGTTGCTCTGTTAACAGTCCGCGTTCCAACAAACTAAGCAATAGCGTATTTTGAGGAAACTCCCGCATTTTTAGCACATATTCTACAGCATTTTCTGTAGATTTTAGTGCTGGTAAGTTGCTGCCCAATTGCAACGAATCCCCAATTTGAATAATTGGCAAAACTTCTAGATAAATTTCCGGAGCCGTGCGTCGGTTCAGCAGCAATTCTTCGTTGCAAAAATGCTGCCTTTTCTCCAAAGTTGAATAGTCCAAAAAGCCAAAGTTAACTGGTTTCTTTAATTTGTAAGTATAATCTCCTGTCAGCAAAACAAAGGAAGCATGAGTCTGAATTAGCTGCACTGGTTCTGTCACCCCATGTGGGTAAAACCCGGGCTGCAACATTTGCTGAATCAGAGGTGGGAGACAAATATCAGTCATATCAATTTTAGGTTTTGGATTTTAGCTGAGATCGATTTGGGCTTAGAAATTTAGATAAAGATAACTTAAAGAAAATAGAGGTTGAGTTGAAGTCGATTTATTATAAAGTTGATAATTAGTGTAAACCAAAAATTACTGATGACAGAAAACAATCAAGATTCCCGCTCCGTGGATGTGTTTGGCGTGGGAAATGCCCTGGTAGACATCCTAGCATTGGTAGAAGATGAATTTGTACTCGCTCACGGGCTGGCTCGCGGCGGGATGACGCTGATGAATTCGGAAACGCAGGGGGGGATTTTGCACGATTTAGAACACAATTCGCTGCAAATGCGATCGGGCGGTTCGGCGGCAAATACGATGATTGGTTTGGCTCAGAGTGGCGGTAAAGCGTATTATTCGGGGAAGGTTGCTAAGGATACTAACGGGGAATTTTACCGGCAAGATTTGCTGGCGGCGGGGATTGATTTTAACGTGCATCCTGCTGCTGAGTCGAAGGAACCCACGGGTACTTGTGTAGTGCTGACTACGCCGGATGCGGAACGCACGATGTGTACTAATCTGGGGGTTTCTACTACTCTGGCGGCGAGTGATATTGATGTCGATCGCCTGAGTCACTGCAAGTACAGTTATGTTGAGGGTTATCTTTGGGATGCTCCCGATCCGAGAAAGGCTAGCATTGAGACGATGGAACAGTCTAAGCGTCTGGGTGTGAAGGTGGCTTTTACTTTTTCGGATGGCTTTTTAGTTGATCGATTTGCTGATGATTTTCACAAGGTGGTTTCGGAATATTGCGATGTAATTTTTTGCAATGCTGATGAAGTTCGGAGCTTTTTTAAGGAAGAATCTTTGGAAGAGTGCGCTCGGAAAATGAGCGAGATTTCGGATTTGGCTTTTATCACTAATGGCGATAAAGGCTGCATGGTGGTGGAGAACAAACAGATTGTTGATGTGGCGGGATTTCCGGTAAAGGCGATCGATACTGTGGGTGCTGGGGATGCTTTTGCGGGCGGTGTTTTGTTTGGAATTACTAACGGTTTGAGTTCTGTACAAGCGGCTCGTTGGGGCAATTATTTGGCTTCTAGGGTGGTGCAGATTCACGGGCCTCGGCTTGAGGGTTCTCAGGCTCATCTTTTGAGTGAGGTGATTTCTGGTTAGGAATTGAAAGGGGCGATCGCACTTTTTGGATTAAGGGCGATCGCTCTTTTTTGAACCGCAGATAAAGGCCGATGAACGGGGATGAACGCAGATGGAGCAAGGGCGATGGTGTTAAAATCAGTGAAAGCTTAATTAACCGCACTTGAAATGCTAACAACTACATCGTTCACGGAGATAGTAAAGAGGGCTTGAATTACCAATCAATTGCTCTTATGATTGCCAATAAATTATTCAGCCAGACCTATTTTAGCTGTTTTTTTTTTGCACCTGACAACCTTTTGTGGGTCAGACAATCCATAGAGTGTTTACTTTTCCAACTTATTAAACAAGCCCTAAGTATGTGTAAGGTGTACCGTGCGCCTTCTACAGATAGAGTTAGTACGTAATTCCTAAACCTTATTTCATCAGATAGGGAGGTTGAGATGACCCAAATAAATCCCGATCGCACTACTGGTACAATTGCGATCGACGTTTGCGCTCAATCAAACGGGCAGTATGTTTGTCAGATTTCATCGTCTCTAAGCGATCGCCCCGACGAGCGCATGAATTTTTACGGACAAACGAAATAACACGCGATCGCGATCGCCTTAGAACATTTAGCCGAAGAGTATCGCGAGAAAGCAGAAGAGTCTCAGAATATAGATTCGCTCGCCGTGGAAATTTCAGATTCTGAAGAACCAATTAATAAATATTATCATGTGATTGTACACTACGAAGAAATTGCGGAAGCAGAATCTAAGTTTGAGGCAGTACACAATACAATGATGGGAAATACGATAGTTGAGAATGCCAGAATTGCAGCCATTGAGATTTCTCCAGATATTGAAATCCAGCCGTTAGAGCGATCAGAATATTGAGCGATCGGGACTTACGCGCAGAGACTATATGTAGGGTGCGTAGTGCGAACCTTACCCCTACGCATCAACGACCGAAACGTGAGTTTGAGGCGATCGACTAGAAGCGATGGCATAATTTCAAATACCCATTAATCCCGGTTTCGGAGGCCAATACCGACCGAATATCCCACCTACTACACCTATTGTTTGTGGTATCTTTCTGCTGTCTCCTTCCAAAAGAGTTTTACCTTTCACATTTAATTGAGACGAACCAGAGCCATCTAGCATCATTACCTGATTAGCTCCAAAATTTATGAGAGTATCACCAGCATTCTTTTGAGTGGATTTGTCAGAACTAAACAGTAAAACACTCTCATTAATGCCATCAGAACCATGAAGATCGCCAATACCGATGAAAGTTCTTCCCTGTTCCTCATTGCGGTCTGCTCCATACTCAATAGGATCGTAGCTGACAAGAATATTTCTCGCTGAAGATGAATCGAAAGAGTTACGATCGTAATCCTTAATAGTTGCCCGATCGCCGAACAGCTCTAACATTAGTAGACTGTCTGCCTCCTCTTGAGTGTTAAAGCCTTGGCTTATTAGTTTTCCATCAATTTTTAGAGGGTGAGAGACTGGATTGAATGCAGCAAATGGCTGGAATCCAAACAAATTTAGCCTTGTTCCGAAATTATTTATTTTGTTTGGTAGTGAGCCTGTACCAAAGAACTGACCATTTGTAACAGAGAAACCCCGAGAATTTTTTCCTGAAAAATCAGACCACGCCTCTTCAATCGTTTGATTTTTAAAATCAGGACTATCTCCCTCTTTAGTAATCTCTCCATGCAGTAACTTGACAGAGGCTCCTTTGCTCAGATCTACAATTTGTACGTAGTCGGAGTCTTTTTTATACAAATCAACACTTATTGTACCATTCTCGCGCTGGAAGCCATTGGGAATAGTTCGCGGTTTTTCAGGTTTTGTATCGCCTTGAGTAGTGTCAGGAGCGGAAGGTTTAGCCTGCTCTTGGTAAGCAGTTGCTTTGTTGCCATTCCAGTAAATGTGACCGCCTTCAAAGTATTGAATCTTGTTACCGTTGCCCCGATCGATCTCCCCACTCTTGGGAACTCCTAACCTACCATCCAATCCGCCTGTTTTCAAGTATTCTTGGCGGATAGTGCCGTAAATCGGAAAAGTTCCTTTGGGACTGCTGACAATCGAACCGCGCTCAAATAGTTGATACCTGACATTACCTGAATAGTTGGCAACATCTGAAACAGGTTTGCCGATCGCACTTTGATACTTGTCGTAAACCGGATAGAATTGACCAGCAATATTGTGACCGTTGATAGAGGTTGAATTAGGTGACTGTTGCTCTGGCGTTTCGATCGAATTATCACCGCCATTAGATGCCGCTAATTCTACAGGAACCTCTATTTTTTGACCTTCAGAAATTACGTTGGGATTGGAAATGTTGTTGTGTTTGGCAATAAATTTGTAGTAATCGGGAGCAGCGCTGCCCATTGTTTCTCTGGCAATTTCGCTGAGACTATCTCCGGCTTGAATCGTGTAAGGTTGCCACTCATAAGATTTGCCATTAAATCGATCTGCCGTAGCTCGTTCCATCGGTTTTACGAGCCCTTCGTAACCCCAAGTTTCAGGTGTTGCGAATTCTGCGCGAGTGCTTTCTTGCGGTGCTGTGTCCTTCGCTAACTGCACGGCTTTATCTAAATCCAGCACTCCAAAACCTGTTTTCCGATCCCAGCCGGGTAAATTTACATCGATCGCACTTTGTTTGAGAATATCAATTACTTGGCGATCGCTCAACTCTGGATTGCTTTCCCACACAACAGAGGCCATACCAGTCGCTTTCGCTGCTGCAAAAGAAGTTCCCGTAAGCGCATCTAGATCGTTCTCCCCCTCGGCAACTACAGCATCCAAACCATAGCCGTAACTCGAATAGTACGATCGGCGCACTCCGTCAAACGCCCCAACAGTCATAATATTGTCAAACTCTTGAGAAGCTTGACCCAAAACCGACATCACACCGCCATCGTTGCCAGCAGCAACCACCAGCAGCACTCTATTCTGACGAGCATATTCTAAAGCAGCCCGCTCTCTGGGCGTCAACTCGTAGCGCGTCGTCACGTTGCCCTCGCCGTTAACTTGAGTTAAGTCTAGGCTGAGGTTGACAATAGCATTCTGCTGCCCTTGTGCCTTGGCTTCATGCACAAAATCTGTCAGCGACAAGTCCCACTGCCCGGAACCGCTAGCGCGTCCCAGCCAAACACGAGCGCGATCGTTAATACCGTCAATGCCAATATTATTACCTGCGCGAGCGCCAATCAAACTCCAAACAGCCGTGCCGTGTTCGTTTTCTGCATCAGACGACACTAAAGGGTTGTTGTCACCGTCAATGCGATCGCGCCCCAGTGTCGCTTTAGAATAATCGAGATCGGGATTGTTGACAGCAAACCCAGTATCGATAATCCCAATCAAAGGCAGGCTGGGCTTCTCTGGTGCCACAGGCGGTTCCTGCTCAGCGGGCGGTTGAGTGTCAGTCGGTAACTGGGTATCATCAACAGGCGGTGTTGGCTCTACAGGCGGTTTTGGCTCTACAGGTGGCGTTGGGGCTACAGGCGGTGTTGGCTCTACAGGTGGCGTTGGGGCTACAGGCGGTGTTGGCTCTACAGGTGGCGTTGGGGCTACAGGTGACGGTGGAGTCACAGGCGGTTTTGGCTCCGCAGGTGGCGTTGGGGCTACAGGTGGCGGTGGATCCACAGGCGGTTTTGGCTCTACAGGCGGTGTTGGCTCTGCAGGTGGCGGTGAGGCTACAGGCGGTGTTGGCTGCTCCGCAGGTGGCGGTGAGGCTACAGGCGGTGTTGGCTCCACAGGTGGCAGTGGGGCTACAGGCGGTGTTGGCTGCTCCGCAGGTGGCAGTGGGGCTACAGGCGGTGTTGATGCAGGTGTGGGCGCAGGTGCAGGTGTTGGCGCAGGTGTTGGCGCAGGTGCAGGTGTTGGCGCAGGTGCAGGTGTTGGCGCAGGTACAGGTGCAGGTGTTGGTGCGGGTGGAGGCGGTTCTGTATCCCCAGGCGGTTTGCGCTCATCAGGCAGTTTTGAGGTGACATAATCAATCAATTTCTTACCGCCTTCAGATTTAGTCCAATCCTTAGCCGGAGGGATAAGTTCTTTCACCTCCACCGCTTTTCCAGTCGCACCCGTCACACGGAAAATCACATCATCGTAGTCGTAATCTGATAGGGGAGTAATCGATCGATCCTCGATCGAAAATGCCTTACCATCGCCAGTAATATCTGCCACCTGGCCCAACAGCCAAGCATCATCCTCGTCACTGCTAGATAGCGAAAACAGCGGACTTTTGTTGCCGCCAATATCAGGCTTATCAAATACTTCCTTAACCGTGCCATCTGGCACCAGCATCACAGCAAATGCTTCTCCTGGGTTCATCGCAAACTTCTTCACACCTTTGTAGGAACCGGTGTTCAGATTTACCTTTCCTAAAGTGCCCCTGAATTGAGGATCTGTGCCTTCTGTAATATCAGAAATCACTACGTGACCCAATACCGATTTACTCAGAGCCCTTCTGGCAGCTTCTTTGATAAACTCCTCAGAGCCTGGAGTAAATTTCTCCATACCCTGCAAACTAAATATGGCTAATTGTCCTTTGAATCCGCCGCCATCATACAGGAAATCAAAGCCTACTTCACCAGTGCCATCGGGTGTAAAAAAACCGGAGTCAACCTTCAAACCCGTGAGCGGGTCAACTTTTTCATTTACGGCCAGACTAATCTGATAGTTTGTGTCGGAGGAGATGGGAGAAACTTTGAGAGTATAGTCTCCTGCGCCCAAATTCTCGGTACTGAGAGTTCCGGGATTTTTGCCGCTAGTTGAGATAGTTTCGATCGGCTTTCCTTGGCTGTCGAGCAGTTCCATTTTCAGACCGCCGCTAAAACCTTCAGCCAAGACTTGGAAACTGCCTGCAGCAGGACGATTGAAACGATAAATGTCTGTGGAATCGAGCTTACCAACGAAATCGATATTGAAATAGTTATCCTTAAGACTGCCGAGTTGAATGTTAGACATTTTGCACCCTGCCAACAAACTTACTTGTATTTTAATCAGTCGGCATAATTGAGCGATCGAGTTTCAAGACATCTGGGCTGCTTCCCAGATCCGGTCTCTCCTCACAACACAGATATCCGCCCCTTCAAAAATCTACGATTGTAAGCTGCTACCTATCTCTCGGAATTAAGTCTTACTTTTTTCGCTGCAAGCAAACTTTCCAGACATTACTTTGTAGGCCGAATATAGTATTAGTTTTGGTTAAAGATTTTTTGAAAGAAAGCTCGTTACTACCTCCTATCTGTTGAGGGTACTTTATGTGTGCAAAATTGACAAGCAATCTGAACGATTACTAGCTTGGCTAATTTAGATGTCAGTCAATGAGACAGGATTTACGCACAGCCTCTAAATATAAGGTTTTGTAGGGCAATCCCCCTGCGGATGAAGAGTCCCTACATCTGGATATGGCGCGTAAGTCCTGCTTTATGTGTTGTGGAACGGGCCGAAGATCCCGTTTTCTGAGTCTCTTAAAGAGGGGCTTCGTTTGTGTAGTATTGCTTTCAACTGCCGGGTTTTAACCGCTGAGTTTCAGCAGCCGATTTTAGGGACTTCAACCACTAGAATAAATGCCTCTTTCTTGCAGTTGCTGCATAAAAAACTCTTCCAAACTAGGCTTAGCCAAATTCATCGCAATTAGCTGCCCTCCCGTACCGCTCAGACTAGAAAGAAACTCCTTCGGATCGCCCTGCAAATGACCGTACCACAAATCATTATCAACTTCCATATCCGGTATCCATTTTTTTAGGATATTCAAGTGACCGCCCCTACCTTCAACCCGGTAAGTTTCAGTAGTGCCGAGGATTTCGTCGATTGCACCAATGCAGATTAACTCACCCTTCGCCAAAATAGCCACTCGATCGCAAATCTTCTCCACATCAGACAATATATGCGAATTAAAAAAAATTGTTTTTCCTTGATTTTTCAGCGATAAAATTATCTCCCGCATCTGATAGCGTCCCATCGGATCTAAACCCGACATCGGCTCATCCAAAAATACCACATCTGGATTGTTAATCAAAGCTTGAGCCATGCCGATCCGTTGCAGCATTCCCTTAGAATACTGGCGCAACTGTTTTTTAATTGCCGCCGATTGAGATAGCCCAACTAAGTCTAGCAAATTCGGAATTCGCTGTCGCTGAATAGAGGGGGGAATTTCAAACAAGCCCGCCGCAAATTGCAAGAATTCCCAGCCGGTGAGATAATCGTAAAAATAGGGATTTTCTGGCAAGTAGCCGACTCGCTGCTTCACGGTGCGATCGCCCAAAGGCCTCCCCAACAGCAGCGCCCTGCCAGAAGTGGGGCGCACTATACCCAGCAAAGTTTTCAGCAGCGTAGTTTTCCCCGCTCCATTTTGCCCTAATAACCCGAAAGTTTCCCCTTCAGAGACAGTCAGAGTGCAATTTTTGAGCGATTCAATTTTTTCATTCATCCAGAAGCCGGTACGGTAGAACTTCCCCAGATTAAATGTTTCCACCACTGGGGTAGCTCCGGGCATCTCGGTGGAAGTTGGCGCATCTATAAGAGGTTCCATTTTTGTCAGAGAAATAACTAGCACCTGATTATATTCTATTGCATAAGTTAAGTAATAATTGCTGTTTTTAATGTTAAACTAATATTAGCTGTACTTAAAATTTGCTGAATATGGATCGTTCAAAAATTATTGCTATTATCACTGGGGTGATTTCTATAATTTTAGCAGTTGCCTACCTGCTGCTCGTCACCCTCCTCGACTTCCGAGGCGAAATGGTACCCGCACCTCAAAGCCAGTTGCCAGTCTCCATGCCAATTCAGCAATTAGGCACTGCCAACCCGACTTTGCGAGTACATTAGTTATTGGTTATTGGTTATTGGTTATTAATCATTGCAATAACAACTAACAATTAACAACCAAGAACTGCCAACTAACAACTAACAACTAACTAATAAACATGAATTGCTTTCATCATGTGATATGCAACTAGCAACTGTGTCAAAGCGAGCGGGTAACTTTGCAAAACTTCGCCAGTTGTGCCGATCAGTTTGCCAATTTCCGGGTTGCCTTGGGCGGTGCAAAATCCCCGCAGGTGTGGCAACTCGCTGCACAAGAGCATTTCCAGTTCGTTTACTTGCTCGCTGGTAGCGTGGGAGTCTACTTCCAAAACGTCAACAGGTTTGCCCATATCCCGATCGAGTCCCAAGCGAATTGCAGGTTGAAAACTCTCGCTGCCTCGACCTAAAATTTCAGTAAAATCAGGGTGAGGAATTGTCGGTCTGAGCACTAAACGGACGCTCAAATCGGATTGATTGTCCGCTTCTGGCGGGTAAAAACTAACTACAACGTCGGCCGATTTGCGCTGAGGGCGAATGAAGTCTTCAGAGTCCGGTTCCCGTTTTTTTATTTCTGCAAGCACCTGTTCTTCAGTATAGCCGCGCTTCATAATATCGCGCTTAACTTTCCACTGAGTTCGCAACTCTTCGGGAGGAGCAAGATACACTTTTACGTCGTAAGAATCGCGGATTGTTCGAGTTGCGTAACCCAGCAAACCTTCAACTATGACAAATTTGCTGGGCTTGATGTATTCCGGTGGGTCGAATGTACCTGTCGTGTGGTTGTAGATGGGTTTGAGAATTGCTTGTCCGGTACGAAGCAGACTGAGGTGCTGCTGCATGATGTCTAGGTAATTGCAGTCGGGATGCAATGCTGTGATTCCGATTTCTGCCCGCTGCTTTCTGTCGTAGCGGTGATAGTCGTCAGTGCAAATCACCGTGACATTTTCTGGCCCCAATACTTGGGCAATTCCCCGCGTCAGGGTGGTTTTGCCCGCTGCGCTATCTCCGACAATACCGAGAATAATTGGTCGATCGCTCATTGTTTTTACCCGGACGCACAATAGCAAATGTTGTTGTGAATCTTCAATTTTATCAAAATTGTGTTCGATCCGATCGCTCGGTTTGACTTGCTTCCCCCAGAGTCTCCCCTATGTGTAAAATTATTGTAAAATTTCTTAATAAAATTCAACAAATCATACTCAGGGAACATCTCATTGAATGATCGTAATTACCCAATTCTCACTTCCCTGTTTGGCCAATTCCATGTTTGGCCAATGCCCCATTACCATTCATCGTTTCGTTTGTTGCTGTAAGTTTCCCAATCGTCTTGTTGGGGTGGCTGATACAAGGGTTCGGGTTCTATTTCGGGTTCCAATTCCGCTGACATTTCTAATTCTGGTTCCGATTCCTGCTGATAAATGTTCAGAGGTTCGACAACGCGGGCGATCGCATCTTTGACAAATGCTTTGACAAACTCGTCTTTCCGATTTAACTGAAACTGCCTTTGCACAACTTCGGTGATGCCACCGTCGCCCCAATCTTGGTCATGGCGGAAATATTCAATAAAACTTTTACCGGCAATTCTGGTTAAATAAGCGGCACTGACTGCTTGAATTGCTTTGCCAAGTACAAACCCAGCTACGCTTAACTGCAGCGCCCTTGATACTACTTGAATTACGCCTTCAACTATTCCCAAACTTGCTAGGGTTTTTGCTAGAGACAATGCCAATTCTTTCGCGCGATCGATATTTAATTCGCAGCCGTAAATCTTAGCAATTTCTACTACCATTTGAGCGTTAACTGCTGCTGTCGCTAACAAATCCACAACTGGCAAAGGCGTTACGGCAATTACTCCGGCTCCGATCCACTGAAATCGCTCTACTGCCTTATCAGCTTGCCGCCTTCTTTGAGCATCAATTAACTTGCGCGCTTGGTCGCCCAAGTGCTGAGATTGCAGCAAAATATTGTCCGCAATTAAGTCTTCGCCTTCAGCTCGCAAAATCGCAGCGACGCGCCGAATTAATGGCATAATATCGCGGCCTGGCTGAAAAATTGTGCCGTCTTCTAGTACAACTTTTTGCGGATTGGCGCTAATGGCTACTACATCCATTGCTGCTACAAAACCTTTGACTCGCTGCCGCAGTCGATCGAGAATTTCATCTCTGTCGGTGTCGGGATAAAGGTCAACTTTATTAAAAACCACGATCGACCTTTTGCCAATTTCCGCCAAAGTCCGCAGCGGTTCGTACTCGGATTTTCGCAAATCGCCGTCCAAAACAAATAAGATCAAATCTGCCCTCGCCGCCAACTGCCTCGCCAATTCTTCTCTGTAAGTCCCCGCCACTCCCGCTTCCAAGATGCCTGGGGTATCAGTAATTGCTAATTCTCGATCGATTCCTTTCAATTTCAGAGTGTAAGTTTCCCCAACTTCGGTAGTTCCCATCGGCGCACCCACCTGTCCCGCCATCCGCCCCACCAGCGCATTCACAGCGGAAGTTTTGCCTGCAGAACCGGTGCCGAAAACAACCACTCGAACGCTGCCCCTAGCCATGCTAGCTTCAATTTCGCGGGCTCTCAACAGCAAAGCTTGCCGCGCTACTTCATCTTGAATGCGATCGACTTGTTGCCTGATTGCTTTGAGATTTTCCGAAGCAGCTTCACTTTTGACAACAGGAACCTTCGGAGTAATCGGCCGTTTTCCCTTAACTTTCTGAGGGCGTTGCAGCAGCCTAAAATAGTAAACTAGCGCAAAAATTAGGGTTCCCAAAAGTACAATTATCAGGAAAATCAGCAAATTAGCCAGCAGCGGAGAGGCAGACCACGCAACTTGACTGTAAAGCCCTGTTAAGGAACTCACCAGCCCAATAATCAGCCCCAGGGCGAGGCAGAAAGCAGCAATTAAGGTTAACAGGCGCGGCAAAGGCATGAGGGGAGTGGCAAATAAAAGGGTTATGCTTTGATTTTTACATTCTCCTGAGAATTCCGAACTGATGAAGCGCCCGAGCGTACTGCGCGAACCCGCTAATCCCGATTCTGTCCGACTGCGGGCGCGATTTGCGGGGTTTTAGTGGTAGCGGGTGCAGATGGACAAGTGCGATCGCGCCGGAGTCTGCAATTGTAGCTTGCACGAGAACTTAGTAAGTCGGTGGGAAAATTCGCCAGTATTTCAGTTGACAGTTGACAGTTGACAGTTGACAGTTGACAGTTGACAGTTGACCGCACGCGGGGCGACCTCTACCTGGAAGGAAGAGGATTGGAGTAATTTATAGTCTTCTTTTAATTTCTCCCGATCAGGGTCCCGGCTTTAAACCAATTCTTTCTGGTAACAAAAGATTAAGTAGGGTGATTCGAGTTAAATTTAATAGGTTGTGTAAGGTTGTGTACGGTTTTTTCTTTACCTTCTATCCCATGAATTACTGCAGAAGCAAGCTCTAATTCGGAGTCAAATATTTATCCTGCTACTTCATCTTTTTTTATCGGTTGCCGCTCCGATACAAAGCAAATTTATTCCTTCTCATTCTCCATAACGATGCCACCAGACTTGATAGAAAAACTCATGCTAATTGCCGACAATCGGCAGAGTGAGATGTACCGTTGTTTCCTTTTGATAGATACTGGTAATTGAGAACTCTCCTCCTGCCAGTTCGACTATTTTCTGGACAATTTTTAAGCCGATACCAGTACCCTGTTGCTCATACTTCTTGCGCTCAAACTGCATGAAGGCACCAATTTTAGTAATTTGCTCTTCTGTCATGCCCTGCCCCGAGTCTTGTACATATAAATGCAGCATCTCCCCTACGACTTGACTGCTAACTTTAATGGTTGTCTCTGGTGCGGAGAATTTCAGTGCATTATCAATTAATTCACGGAGCATCGTTGATAGATATCGCTCTGATAGAGCGATCTCCGCTTCCTCAAGAGTGAACAACAGATCGTTGCTACGGTTGACCTTCTGAGCCTGGTATTTCAACTCGGTTTCAATGGCGGAAGCAGAAAATTCAGTCCGCGCAGATTCGATCTTGTGCTGTTGACTGGCGGATAGTTCTAATCCTAAATAAATCAGGAATTTTTTCGTTAATGTTTCTAGGCGACGGGCAGAGTCATGTGCCCAGCCTAAGATCTCACGGATTTGGGCGATCTCCATGTCTTCGAGCTCGTCCTTGAGCCACGCGATCGTGCCTAAGATGCCATTGAGGGGCGTATTCAGTTCGTGGGATAGAGTAGAAGCTAAGTTGCCACGCAGCTCATTGAGGGTGCTTTCTAAGAGATTGGTGGTATTTTCTTGGATGTGGTATAAGTTCTGGATATTATCATACTGTTGCTTGATTCTGAGCATTGAATGCACGCGAGCACGCAGTTCAATAGCATTTACAGGTTTACTGATGAAGTCGTCTGCTCCGGCAGTTAGACAGTTGGCAAGGTCTGATTTTGAGCTTAATGCTGTCACCATAATGATGGGAACGGCTTGCCATTTTGACATGGCTTTGATTTGCCGACAAATCTCGATGCCGTCTATTCCCGGCATCATCACATCCAGCAAAATAAGATCCGGATCAAATATGTCGAGGGATGCGATCGCCTCTTGCCCGCTGGCAGCGTAATGCAATTGATAATCCTGCTCTGATAACAGGGTTTCAATCACATCAAAGTTATCCGGCTCATCATCAACAATTAAGATAGAGAATTGAGACATAATTGTCACCCGTTCAACAATGTAAAAAGTTTTATGACTTCACGTGATAGCCATCAGCTAGGCTGCCAAACTGATTTCAAAAATGGCTCCTTGTGGTTGATTACTTCTTACACAAATGTCACCTCCATGTGCCTCAACTACCATTTTGCAGAAAGCTAAACCCAACCCTATTTGAGAGACATCCGACATCAGATTTCCAATCTCGTATTTCTCAAAAATCTTGTATCGCAATGTATCAGGAACACCCGGCCCAGAGTCTATAACCTGGATTTTGGCGTTGCCCGATGTGGGGAATTCTACATTCAGTATGATTTGACTATTGGGTGGGGAAAACTTAATGGCATTCGAGAGGAGATTATCCAGCGTTCGATGTATCATGGTAGCATCAACGGAGACTTTCCTACTGGTTTCTTCTGGTAATTGAGCGACCAGCGACTGATTTTTTTTAGCAGCGATAGCTTCAAAGTTTGATATGGCAGACTTTACGAGATCGCACAGATAAACCTCTGTGTAATTGAGACGATTTTTGCCGGATTCTAGTAAAGCAATTTGCAATAAATCATCAATTAATAGCTGTATCGCTTGTGCTGAAGAGTAAAGTCGAGCCAGTTGTGTTTGTTGTTTTTCTCTAGGATACTCTACGCTTTGTAGGAGTTCCAAGCCAAGCAAGATACCAGCCAGGGGATTGCGTAAATCGTGAACTACCATTTTAACCATATCTTCCCGCAATTTGAGTAAGCTTTGCAGGTCGTCATACTGGTGCTTAATTCGCAGCATACAGTGAACTCTGGCACCGAGTTCAATAGCATTTACAGGTTTACTAATGAAGTCGTCAGCGCCGGCAGTGAGACAATGGGCAAGGTCGGATTTTGAGTTTAATGCTGTCACCATAATGATTGGAACGGCTTGCCATTTTGGCATGGCTTTGATTTGCCGACAAACTTCGATGCCATCTATTCCTGGCATCATCACATCCAGCAAAATAAGATCCGGATCAAATATGTCGAGGGATGCGATCGCTTCTTGCCCGCTGGCAGCGTAATGCAATTGATAGTCTTGGTCGGTCAAGAGGGTTTCAATTACATCAAAATTATTGGGATCGTCGTCAATGATTAAAACGGATGGTCTGTTCACGGGTTATCTTTACTTAGAAGCTAAAAGTTGTTGAATAGTGCTTGCCAATTGCTTCAGCTTGACGGGTTTGGTGAGGTAATCATTGGCTCCCGCGACAAGGCAACGCTCGCGATCGCCCGTCATGGCTAAGGCAGTTAGGGCAACGATCGGCATATCAACTAAGTTTGGATCGCAGCGAATACGCTGCATAGCTTCTAGACCATCCATACCAGGCATTTGAATATCCATCAAAATTAGATTGGGGTTTTCAGATTTTGCCAGGGCGATCGCCTCCTCTCCATTCTTAGCCAAGAGAATGCGATAGCCTTTAGCTCTCAGGTAGCTCGAAATCGTACTGATATTGGCTTCGTTGTCTTCCGCCAGCAATATTAAGGGAGAACCTCCCTGTTCGGGCTGGCTGGGTTCGATGCTGGGCTCTGTTTGGGATTCCAGGTCAACAGAGGAGGGCGCACAACCCGTGCAGGGAAGGTCGATCGTGAAGCAACTTCCTACACCCACAGTGCTGGTGAGCCCCACCTGCCCGCCGTGGAGTTCGACAATGCGTTTTACCAGGGCAAGCCCCAAGCCAGTGCCTGTATATTGACGATTCAGCGCGCCATCGATTTGGATAAAAGGCTGAAACAGTTTGTTTATATGTTTTGGGGCAATACCAATACCTGTATCGATGACGGCAATTCGCAGAGTCTCTTTGACCAAAAAATGGGGTGGGGAATCGGCAGAATCTGGGTCGGCCCGGTGCAGTTGACCGCTGACTTCTAGGGTGATGCGTCCTCCGTTAGGAGTGAATTTTACCGCGTTGTTGAGCAGGTTGATCAAGACTTGGCGCATCCGCCGTTCATCAATCAATAAGTCGGGCAGATTGAGTGGCATTTGAATCTCTAGCTGGATGCGTTTTTGCAGGGCTTGTTGTTTGATAAATGCCAGACTGGATTGACAGAGATGATTGATTGAAACTGGGGTGCAATCGAGCTCCATTTGACCCGATTCAATTTTGGCGACATCCAAAATGTCGTTGATTAACTCTAGCAAGTGAGAGCTACTGCGCTCGATGGTTTGTAAAGCTTTGATTTGTTGTTCGTTGACGGTGCCAAAGACTTGCTCTTGTAGCCCCTCGCTCATGCCCAGAATGGCGTTAAGGGGGGTGCGGAGTTCGTGGCTCATGTTGGCAAGGAATTCGTCTTTGAGACGGGTAGCACGGGCGAGTTCTTCGTTAGAGGCTCCCAGTTGTTGGTTGCGCTCGGTTAGTTGCTGCTGGGCTTGTTGTCGTTCGGTGAGTTCTTGCTGCAACTGCTTAAATAGGCTAGCTTGTTGAATTGCGATCGCCAACTGGTTGGCAATTTGTTGCAGGAGTTGCGCTTCAGACTCTTGCCACACTCGTTGTTCTCGACAGGCATGGACGACTAAAACCCCCCAGAGCTTCTTGGTTTGCCCTGGGGCAACCCATCTATGGCTTTCGCTGCTTCGGACTTCTTGCAGGATAGGTGCAACGATTTTGGACTGGATTTGACCAACCCTTGCGTATCCCACCAAGCAATCAGTCCAGATATCGGTCATTACATCGGGGACGATGCGGGGCTTGCCCTGCCAGTACCAGTTGAGGATTTCTTGCGACCACAGTTCGTCCTCCCAGTGATGCTCTTTGAGCGCGGGGAACTCGCTAGACACAGCTTCTTCAACAATTTGACTTCTGCCATCCCCAAATAACCGGAACACGATGATCCGATCGCCTTGCAAGATTTCTTTGACTTGCTGTGTCACAGCCGCCAAAATTTCGTTAATATCCAACGATTCGCGAATTTGCTGGGCAATCGCTCCCAAAGTTCGCTGCCGTTGCAGTTGTAAAGCGATCGCATTTTCTGTTTGCTTGCGGATAGCCAGTTCTGATTGTACCTGTTCGTAGAGATAAGATTGCTGAATTGCGATCGCTAATTGGTTAGCAATTTGTTTAAGTAAATTGATTTCCCAGTCTTGCCATTGGCGCGGACGATCGCATTGATGAATAATCAGCAACCCCCAAAGGGTTTGATTCTGAATAATTGGAACTACGAGTTTGGCTCTGACCTCGATGTCTGCGAGGAATTCAACCAAGCAGGGTAAGATTGACTCGTTTTCATCTTCGGTATCGTTGAGGGCATAAACTCTTCCTTGGATATAGCGCTCGTAGTTCTCTTCGGGGAAAACCTCTTCTGGGAAGAGGATATCCAGGAGCTTAAGCCTATTGGGCGAAACAGATTCAGCAATGGCCGCCCCCGTGCCTTCAGGAAAAACCCGATAAACCAGCGTTCGGTCTGATTGCAAAACCTGATGGATTTCCTCAACAGTGCTATTGAGAATCTCGTCGAGATGCAGAGATGACCGCATCCGTTGAGTAATCGCTCCCAGCAAACTTTCCTGTTTTGCTTGTTGTTGGAATCTCAGTTCGGCTTCTTTGCGATCGGTGATATCCTGAAACGTGCCTACCAGACCAATAACATTATCTGAGCAGTCTCGCAGGGGAGCCTTGTGGGTTTCGATAAATATGGGTTTACCATTGGGTAGGGTTAGCGTTTCTTCGATCCCTAATATAGGTTCACCCGTTTCCATTAACCGCCGATCCATCGCACAATACTCGTTCGCCTCGACTTCTTCGTGGCAAATATCTAAATCTCTTTTACCTATACTTTCGGTCGTAGATGGCAAGCCTAGAGTTTTGGCAAACTGCTGATTGCATCCTAAAAAAACAGACTCTCGATTCTTCCAAAACACGGCGAGCGGGATGGTATCGAGTACCGTTTGCAGAAACTGCTGAGATTCCTGCAAAGCTTTCTGCGCCTGTTTGCGATCGCTGATGTCTACTAATACACAAATAGTTTGATCCTCTGAGCCTGGAAGAAGTGCGGCTCCGAGCAGGACAGAAATCCGGCTGCCATCCTTACGGTAGTATTCCTTTTCCAAGGACTCGATCTCGCCATCCTGTGTCAGGCGCTCGAGCGCTAAAAAATCAGCGGGGAGATATTCGGGGGGGGTCATGGCATCCCAATGAATCATCCCAGCATTTAGTTCCTCCCTAGTGTAGCCAACCATCTGTAAGAAGCGATCGTTGGCCTCGGTAATGTTCCCCTGAAAATCGGCAAACATCATGCCGCTCACACTGGAATCAAACACCCGGCGGAAGCGCATTTCACTGCTTTCTCTGGCGAGTTCAGCTTGTTTGCGATCGCTGATATCCGATAAAATTCCCTGGATGCTAATCAATTCCCCTTCAGCATTTATAACGGGTGTGGCACTGCTTCTCACCCAGACATAATTGCCATCTCGGTGGCGGTGTCGGAACTCATAATCACTTGACTTTTTACCAAATTTGATATTCTCCCGATAACCAGTAACCACCAAAGGGCGATCGTCTGGATGCACCAGATATATAAACGACTTACCAATCCATGCACTCTCGTCCCAGCCAAACAGGGTCTTGAATTGGGGTGACACATAAGTGAGTATGCCATCGGGTTCACATGACCAGATCAAATCATTAGCCCCTTCTACCAGCCGCCGGAATTTAGCTTCACTCTCTGCTAATTCGGCTTCGATCTGTTTGCGATCGCTGATATCGCGGCATACACAAATCAATACTCCATCGTCTGTGAGGGTCAGGGATAGCTCTTCGGCAAAAGTAGAGCCATCTTTGCGGGTGGCGATCGCCTCTCCCTGCCAAGCGCGGTCGCGCCCCAGCACCGGAAAGACTTCCCGCTCAAACCGTTCTAACTCCTGTTGGGAATACAAAAGTTTCCAAGATTTGCCCAAGATTTCTTCAGGGCGTTCGTAGCCAAACAATCCTAGATGGGCTTGATTCAAATAGAGGTAGGTATCTCCTTGCATAATCGCAATGCCGTCGATCGCCGCCTCAATTGCCGCCAGTTGTATTTTTAGGGTTTCTTCGGTTTGTTTGATATCGCTAATATCGGCAAAATAGCCAACAATCTCGGTTGGGCGACCTTGTTCATCTCGCACCAGGCGCATTGCATCCCGTATCCAAACGTAGTAACCCTCGCGATGCAAAAATCGATATTCATGCTGATGAGTGTCGTACTCAAAGAGAGCCGATAGATCAGCCAAAACTCTAGGGGCATCTTCTGGGTGAAGATGGTGAGTCCAGAAGCTGGGGGTCGATACAACTTCTTTTGGCTTGTAGCCCAAAATGGTTTCGATATTTTTGCTGATGAAAGTTGAGTCATAGTCGCGATAGGGCTTAGAGCTATAGATCATCGCGGGACTGGATGCCAGAAGAAATTCTAGGCGTTCTTTCAACAGGCGATTTTCTCGCTCTGTCTGTTGGCGATCGGTAATGTCTTGGATCAGGGCCAGCGAATAGAGATGTCCATCATCACCCGATAGGACAGAGGTGGAAAGGGAGATAGTGCGCCGCTGTCCATCTTGACGCTGGATTTCCCTTTCCACGGCGATCGGGTGCATCTGTCTACAGTTGGCGATCGCCTGTTCTGGATCTTCTAGATTCGGGTACCAGGTTTGATACCACCCCAGACGGTTAATTTCTTCTAAGGTGTAACCCGTAATCACTTGCATTTGCTGATTCCAGACTGTGAAGCGGACAAAGGGAAACTCCTCAACTTGATGGAAAACGCACAGCCCTTCTGCCATGTTTTCTACAATTTGTTGACGGAAAGTATTTTCCTGCCGAAGCGTTGCTTCGGCCAACTTGCGATCGGTAATGTCGAAGCGAATCGCTAGATACTGAAAAGGTCGCCCTTGTTCGTCCACAAAGGGGACGATGGTGGTGGCAACCCAGTACAGCCTACCGTTTTTTGCCCGATTGCAAATTTCACCGCGCCAAATCTGACTGCTGTTAATGGTGCGCCACAAGTCTTGGAAAAAAGCAGGGGGATGATAGCCAGAGTTGACAATGCGATGGGTTTGTCCGATCAGTTCATCGTGGGAGTAGCCAGAGACTACACAGAAGCGATCGTTGACGTAGGATATCACCCCTTCGCGATCGGTGATGACCACAATGGCAGACTGATCCAAGGCCTGTTTAAAGGCTGATAATTCTTGAATTAACTGCTGTCGTTGGAGTTCAGCCTGTTTGCGTCTGCTAATATCCAAGTTGACCCCAATCATGCTCTGGGGATTGCCTTGGGCATCTCGCAGGACCATACCAAAGGTTTTAATAAAGTGGAGGCTGCCATCGGGATGCAACACTCGAAACTCGGTATTAAATTCTGCCTGTCCTAAGATGGCTTGCTGGAGCAAGGTTTCGGTGGCGGTGCGGTCTTCGGGATGTAGCCGGTTTGCCCAAATGTCGTAAGGCAGAGGGGAATCAAATTGTTTTGTGACACCGTACAGTTCGTACATCCGCTCATCCCAAAAGATGGTGTTCTGTACAATATCGAAGTCCCAACAGCCGATCGCCCCTGATTTGAGAGACAAAGCGAGGCGATCCGATACTTTCTTTAGTTCCACTTCTGCACGTTTGCGATCGCTAATATCTTTGGCGATGCCTAAAAAGCCGATAATTTGCTGATTGACATCCTTGAGCGCGCTGACAGATAGTGACATAGGAAATCGACAACCATCTTTGCGGATATAGCTCCACTCTTCTTCGCTGACAATACCTTGGCGTGCTTTGGCAACAAGAACCTCAAAGCCGGGGGGAATATTTTGCCCTAGTTCGGCAGATAGTGATGCTGCCCGGTCAATTATCTCATTTGCATCGTGGAAGAGTGCGGGGGAGGCTTTGCCGATGATTTCTTGAGCACTGTAACCCAGCATCCTTTCGGCTCCAGCATTAAAGGTCTGGATGATGCCAGTTGGGTCAGTGGAGATGATGGAGTAATCAGCACCATCGAGGATGGCGCGTTGCAGGCTGTTGACTTGCGAAAGCTCTTGGGTGCGTTCTGCTACTTTGGTTTCTAGCTGTTGGTTGAGTTGCTGGAGTTGTTGTTCGGCAAGTTTGCAATCGTTAATGTCTGTAGTAGTTCCTACATACCCGACTACTTGCCCGTCTGCATCCAGTTCGGGAACGGACTGCCCATATACCCAAGCCACAGCACCGTCGGGATGTTGAAAGCGATATTCGAGTTGGAAAGAGCCCTTTTCTTGGAGAGATTGCTTCCATTCGGCGATGACCCAATCGCGATCGTCGGGGTGTAGCCCTTGTTGCCATCCTTTCCCGATGGCGGTTTTTGGGGTGAGTCCGCTGATCAGACACCACCAATCGTTAACATAGATGCACTTGCCCGCAGCATCAGCGCGGAAAATCCCCACGGGTACGGCTTCCACTAGGCTGGCGTAGCGTTCTTCGCTTTCTTGCAGGCGGACTTCAGTTCGTTTGCGATCGCTAATGTCGGTAATGGTGCCTATATAGCCGCTCCGATGTCCATTGGCATCGAGTTCGGCGACGCACTGCCCATAAACCCACGTTACCGTACCGTCGGGACGTTGAAAGCGATATTCGAGTTCAAAAGAGTCGTTACCTTGGATGAATTGCTCCCATTGGGCGATAACCAAATCGCGATCGTCGGCGTGTACTCCTTGTTGCCATCCCTGTGCGATAGTGGCTCCTGGTCTGAGTCCGCTGATCTGAAAGTAGCGATCGTTGACATAGGTGCATAGCCCCGTAGCATCGGTGCGAAAAATCCCCACCGGAGCAGCAGCGGCAAGGGCGGCGTAGCGTTGTTCGCTCTCGATCAGGGTGGCTTCGATCCGCTGTCGCTTTACCAGTTCATTCTGCAATTTTTGCTGGATCAGGGATTGCCCAAGGGCGATCGCCACCTGTAGACAAACTTGTCGCAGGAGTTCGATCTCGTCAGTCGTCCAAGAGTGCGCGGTGGCTCGATAACTGGCGATCATTAATCCGCGCAGTTGTTCCTCAATCACGATCGGCACCATCAGCTTGGCACGAATATCAAACCCCACTAACATTTCCTGATGGCACTGGGTCATTTCTTCGCCGTAGATGTCGTTGATGACGCGAATTCTGCCCTGGCGATACGGTTCAAGCCATTCTGGGCTCATGCAAGGATCGCGGGCTTCCCTATGGAGCACCGATCGCCCAGTGTCACTAATCGCTTCCGCAATCACTGTGCCGCTAAAGTCAGGCCGAAACTGGTAAATGATGACGCGATCACACCCCAGAAGCGAGTGAATTTCCTGCACCGTAGTCTGCAGAATATCTGACAAATTCAGGGACGAGCGGATCTGCTCGGCAATGGTATTGAGAAGTTGCTCTCGATCGGCTTTTGCTTTGAGGGCCGCTGTCCGAGCTTCCACCTGCTGCTCAAGCTCAAGGTTGCGATTTGCCAGCAGCGCCACCTTTTCCGCCTCTAGGCGCACCACCTTCTCTTCCCACTTCTGGACCAGTTTGTATAGCTCCAGCGGGTTGAGGGCTTGCAGCAAACTGGTCTGGGTGACGATGCCTAATAGTTCTCCTAGCTCCCCTGTCACCGCCAACCGACGGATCGATCGCTGCTCCACGATCTCCTGCACAGTCCAGAGCGAATCGTCGGGTCTAACGGCAAAAATCGGCGTACTCATTACCGCCTCAGCCAGACAGGTTTCCAGGTGCAAGCCCAATGTCTGAAATTGCACAATATCCCGCTCGGTGAGAATCCCTACTGGAATTTGTAGCGGTTCAGTAGAGATTCCGCCTGGGTGCACGATCATCACGGAACTGACGCGATGCTCTGCCATAAGTTGAGCGATCGCCAGTAGGGAAGAATCTGGCGCTGCACAAATCACTTCGCGGGTCATCACTTCTGCTACCATACGCAACCGCAGCAGGTCGATCGGTCGAGAGGTTTGGCGCAGACTTTCGTGAGTCACTAGACCCACTAGGCGATCGAGTTCGTCCAAGATGGGCAAATGGCGAATGTGGTGCTGCTGGAGCAGATTTATCGCAAAAAATAAATCGGTGAAGGCGGACTCGCGGAGGGTGACGACTGGATATGTCATCACCTCCCGGAGCGCCAAATTCTCCAAGGAACGCTGCTGGGCACTCAGCCACACCACGTCTCGCTCGGTCAGTACGCCGACCAATTGCTCGTTTTCCACTACAAACACGCAGCTTGATCGCGCCTCTAGGTGGAGGTCGTCAAGTTGACCATCCGCCGTTCTAGCGGTGTTGCAGAGCGATCGCACGCCGCTCATTTGGGCGATCGCATCCATCACCGTTGTATCGGGCGAAACCACCAAGGGTTCCCGGACGATCGCAGTCTTGAGTTCTATTGGAGTGAGAGCCGTAGTACGCATGAACATGAGTTTATAGGGTTTTATTGCTGATTATTTTTTTAAACACTTCGCCTTAAACACATGAGCTGATAGCGTAGCCTGGGGTCAGCCATAGTAACGAGAAGAGTTACTTAGCTGCACGACATTCTCTAAATATTATATTTACTTACAGTTCGCTTCTGCATGAAAGGAGTTATGGAAATTCGGCTACTCTAAGGTAACGATTTCTTATCAATTTCATGAGATAATAAAAACCGAAAGTGCCGTAAACCCTTTACGACTATGTTGAAGATCGGAGAACCCGCCGTAACGATAAAATTTGTTAACGATTGACGATTACTGTGAATTATACAGAGCATACAGAACACTATTCCCCAAAGTGAGAATTTGTGAGGCTTTTAATTACTTTCATGTGGGGATTTTCTGATATGAAGCGTAAAACACTACCAGCAATATCTCGTGTATTGGGATTAAGCAATGAACAAAAACTCGGGTATTTTCTAAGCGAATTACTTGAAAATTAGAAGGCTTGAGAGAGCTAGATTAAACCTTATTATACAAGAACTACCAGGACAATAAATTTTTATAGTTATTAGTGATAAAGTAGGAGATTAAAAGAAAGGGAATACAACGGATTATCTAAAACGAGTTCACCAATCAAATAGAGTTTAAGTAAGTCGGCGTGAAAAAAACGAATTATCTTAAAAAAACAAGTGAATACAGAGAATGTTTCTACTGAGCCAACTCAATATATGGGCGCTATATTAACAGAAACCCGGTTTTTTAACACCAGTGCCTCCTAGAAGCTCCGAAAGTAGAAACGAGAAACCGGGTTTCTTAGCCAAGGTAAGAGCATCGTAATTTACAAAAATTATCACATTGAATATCAATGCGGTACTCTCAAAGCAGCCGCGAGTTAAGTTAGACTGAATTGTCAGTGCGTGAATTATTCACAGGTTAGCATCTATAGCAATCCTAAATGATTTTCTATATTTATAAACAATCCTAAATAATTTTCTGTGTGTAAGTATATTGACGTA
>NZ_JAUBQX010000044.1:0-53569 GCF_036701505.1 Microcoleus sp. Pol11C2 | reverse complement strand
ATCGATTCCAGTGTTTGCTCCACTGCTAGGGTTCCCTTTTGAGTGATCTGTAAAGCTTGCCGTGCAGATTCCGCACCAGCTTGGGCTTGCTGGGCTGATTGTTGGGAAGCAGCGCCTAACTCATCCATTGTGATTGTAGTTTGATTTACAGAGCTCGATTGCTGTGCGGCTGTGCGTTCCTGCTGTTCAACTGTGGCCGCAATCTCTGTGGAAGAACTAACAATCATATTGACTGACTGATTCATGCTCTTTGCAATGCCTGAAGCAATCCACAGAGCGATCGCAATTGCCGTAAGTGCAGCTAAAGCAGTGCTTAAAATCACCACTGTACTCAGGAACTGCAAAGCTTGAATCTGTTTTTTTTCTTGTTCGAGTAAAATATTTAGCTCGGTGCTTTGAAACTCATTAGCTATAGCATCAACCTGACGAAGCTTGGGCACAACTTGTCTCTTCCATAAGTTAAGTCCCTCGTCTCGCTTACCTTGATCGACCAAAGAAAAGGCTTGTTTGTAGCCGTTGTCTATCTGATCTTGTAAGAGATTCATTTCATCTAGCCGCTGGCGCTGCTGTGGGTTTTGAACCAGCTTGAGTAAATCCTGATAGAATTGGTCAAAGCTGTTTACCGCTTCATTGTATTCAGTTAAGAAAGCACTATCTTGTGCCAAAAAATACCCACGAGCAGCTTTTTGCATACCTGCAAATCCTAGCTGTTGCTCTTTCAAATCTATAACAACAGCATGAGAATTATTTAGCAGTTTTGCTTTCGCTTCTACTTCTTTAGCATTAAAGAAAACCAAAGTAGCAGCTCCTACTGAAAGCAAAATCGGTATGGAATATCCCCACAGAATACGCTCTCTTAATTTTGTGGTTTTGAAGTTAATCACCTTAAAGTTTTCCTAGAATTACAAAAAAATAATTAATAATTAATCGCCTTCAAATCAATGTGAACTGCATATGCCAGTAACATCCGGTTTCTCAGCTTTAAGTTGGCAAACATGGCAATATCTCCTTTGGGGTTAGGTAGCTGAATTATCTGATTGTCAACCATTGATTCAGACTCATCAAGAAAAATCTGGTAAAACTTAATATCGAGCAAGCTATGCAGGTCAAAGTCTTTAGGATTGATGGTTGTTTGGCCTGCTTCGATTTTGGATAAATCCTGTTTATTCGATTGTAGCGGAAAATTGAGGAACGAAGCCCAAACATCGTCAAATTCTCTCTCCCACTCTTCCTCTCTTCCACTATTGATTGGGATCTAAGTCGATCGCATAAATGTTACAACATAGTTAAGCAACAAAATTTTGAGTTCATGGAAATAGTAGTGACGCTGGTGCTGGGTTCGGTGCTGTTACTCTGGGGAATGCGCTTAGGGCGAGTGTTAGTTCGCTCTGGAGTGACGGCTAACGATTTGTTTAAGGGCAGAAATTCGATCGCCCTGCTGTTTTTGGGTTTTTATATTGCCTTGCTGCTACTGGCTCTAAATATGCCTCAAATGCCTGTTTTGCCGATCGAGTGGCGCTTTCACGGGATGCGAGTTACTTGGACTTTGCTACGAGTGATGCTGATGGGAGTCTGCGGTATTGGCTTTAGTATAAGTTGGTTGACAGCACGAGCCCAAGTAATCGCAGTAATTTTAATTTGCTTGTTGGGATTGGGAGGATTTACAGGCGCTGAAAACTATTTTATGGCGCCAATTTACGCTGATTTAATAGATAATTTGCAGCCAAACGGTGTATTTCGGCAAACATCTAACAGCAGTTGCGCGCCGGCGGCGCTAGCAACAGTGTTAAGGCGTTGGGGAATCGATGCGACGGAATCGAGTGTAGCGCGTTTTGCCGGGACAAGTCGCTTGGGAACTTCGATGCCGCAGTTAATTATAGCAGCAAGAGCTTTGGGCGTAAATGCGATCGAACTGGCGCCGACTTGGGAGCAAATTCAGCAAATTAATCGCCCCGGAGTGCTAGCAGTTTGGCTGTTTGACGGCCCTCGGAAGCTACCGCACGCGGTGGCTTTGCTGGGAATGAATGACAGTATTGCTGCAATTGGAGACCCGGCGCGGGGCAGGATTTTCTATTTAGATAGGGCAACTTTTGCCCAGATTTGGCGGGAGGAATACGTGCCGATTTTTCGTTCTGCGGATATCTGGTTAAGTGACAAACAAGCTATGGACTATTTGAGTAAATTAGGATATAGTAGCGGCGATTTAAAAGCAAATATCGAGCGCTTTCAAACAGATAAAAAATTAAAATTCAGCGGTAAGTTAGACCGGATGACTGAATTAATGTTGAGTGGCAGTTTTTTGCAAGAAGTCCCCAGACTGGATGGGAAATAGTTATGGAAAATCGTGAACCGCAGAGGAACTCTTGACCGACAGGGAAGAGGAATCATGCGGTTTTTTTCAAACAATGTTTGAGTCATTCGTTGATAGCGCTCGCAAAAATTCGATCGCCCCAGCAGATGATCGACGATCGCACCTTGGTAGCGTGGCTGCATGAAATTACCGTAAGCGTAGGCAGTTGCATCTAATTCCTCCTATATTTTTACCGTCGAGCGCACCTTGGCTACGCCTCACCGTTTTTGACAATTGGGAACAGTTGAATCGCCCATTTTAGGCTCAGACAGCTTGACTTCCCATCCAGGTAAATTCCACCAATTAACTCGCTGATTCGGCTGAATCCAAAAGTTTAGTTGCGTGATCTTGCCATCCTCAAATCTGAGTGTGGGAAAGGTAGGATAACTGGTATCATCGGTTTCGCGATAAGTGCGTCCAAGGTAATTTAGGCAGGTCGTTAATCCGTCAGTAATTCCCAATTCTTCTACTCCCGTTCCCTTCAATTTGGCATCATCGTAGCTGAAAGAACCGTTGAATGAATTGCCCGCTAACCCGCCTTTGGTAACAGTGATGGTGAAATCGTAGGTTACGGGAACTGCGTAGGCTTGGGTTGCAGTTACAACTGTGCTCAGAATAGTCGTGGCGATGCCCACAGAGAGTTTTGAAATTGCTTGCACACTCGCATCCCGAAACAAAACAACACTATAAATTTCGCTTTCAGTCATCGGGAAACTCCTTAACTATGCTTCTCTCGGAAGTGATTTATCGGATATGATATCATAAGTAATCAGTTAAATGCGATCGCAGCAGAGTGCCAAGCGAACAAAAATTATCGCCTAGGATTGATAATGTATACTTTTTTTGCACTGAAAAACCCAACAGAAAACAAGCGTCTTTAATCGCCCAGAATTAACTGAGTAGATTGAACAATATTCATTCCCGCCGCCGCAAATTTTTGATAAGCTGCATCTGCTTGTTCCGTAAAATCAACAACACCCGGAACTACCACAGGCGAAGTGCAATCTTCCAGCAAATAAACCTTCTTTGCCAAATTCGTATCTCGCGCCAAAATTTCCGTTAACAAATCATCAATTGTCCAAGCAACGCAGTGACTTTTGGCTTGTCCGGCAATAATTACTTCATCAAAATCGAGTAATTTATCAATAAACTTAGCATTCTTTTCAGCAATCGGATTGCCGTCGAACCCATCTAAAACTTCCGGCCGCAAAACCGAATAGTTTTCTGTCAGTGGATTCCCGCCTTTGATTTCAAAAAGTGCTTGGCTGTTGCGGGCTATAGTATGAAAAAATACTGCTTCTTCCACCGCCGAAACCAGCGCGTGTCCGATGCCGCCTAACATTGAGTGATAGGGCCAAATTGTCAGGGGATATTTCCCATCGGCGCTGAGTTTTTTGACGTAGTGGCAAGCCTGTTTTTCCAGTGCTGAAAAATTCTCCCCGCTGATGCTGTGGGTGATGGCGGGATTGACTTTCCAAATGCCTTTTTGGACATCTTCGAGTGTAATAGAAGTTGCGGCTGGTAGGGGGTGTTCGCCTGCTTCGTCGATCCAAAAGATTGGATGAAAAATTTGCATGGCGGTGTGGGTGTCCATTGTCGGTGCAATGGTTGTAATTGCATTTAAATTGCGGTAAATAAATTCGCACAGCCGCAGGTTGTCATCAACTGCACCGCTACCGGAACGGCCGCCCACAAATAATTCAAATTCGGGCAAACAAAAGGTATTTTGGACATCAATTATCAGCAAACAAATGCGGTTGGTGTCCCTTGCGGCTGGCTGGATGCTGTGCTGTTTTGCCCAATCTTTCGCTTGGGCGGCTCGTTCTCGGTAGGGGACTCGCCAGACTTCGCCTACTTTTTTGGAGTCAAAATGTTCGGGAATTGGAAGTTGGGCTTTTGGTGTCATGACAATCGCTTTTAGGCTAGTTTACAGTAATAATTTAAGTTTGGAGTATAATGCTGATAAATCTTTGCGGGTGAATCATGCCAAAAGAAGGAATCCAAGATTATGCTAAGGTAAAATTTAAACGCATAGTGTTGTTTTTTTTGATAGCAATTTTGCTTGCTCTCTTGATTGTAGCAACTAGATCTGCCTACGTTCAAGATGTTTTGAGAACTCTGTTAATGCGGATCGAGGAGTTAGGGTGGTGGGGACCGGTGGCTTTTGTAGCTACTTATAACTTGGCTACTGTGCTGTTTGTACCGGGTTCGGTACTGACGCTGGGAGGGGGGGCGATTTTTGGTTTGTGGTGGGGTTCAGTTTACGTTTTTGCGGCGTCCCTTTTAGGTGCTGTATTTGCTTTTGCGATCGGGCGCTATTTGTGCCGCGATCGCGTGGTAAAATATATGGAATCTCACCCCAAGTTTAAAGCTCTCGATCGCGCAGTTTCCCAACAAGGATTAAAAATAGTTTTTTTGACTCGTCTTTGTCCTTTATTTCCTTTCAATTTGTTGAATTACGCTTTGGGAATTACTCAGGTTTCTTTGAAAGATTACGTGCTGGGTTCCTTGGGCATGATACCGGGTACAATCATGTACGTTTACTCGGGTTCTTTGGTGGGAGAGGTTGCTGCGATAGGCGCGATATGTCAGTCCACAAGTCCCCACACAGAAGCAGCCAAATGGTCGATCAATATCCTCGGTTTTATTGCTACTGTCACTGTTACTGTCTTTGTCACTCGGATAGCCAGCAAAGCTTTGGAAGAAAGTATTTAATTAGGAGGATTTGCGAATGCCGGAGTCAAAAGTCGATCGCGTAACTGTCCCTCCGATGGACGAACACAACCAGAAATTAGTCTCCTATTTGCATCCGCCCGATTGGGTAAATCCGCAGCCTGCTACTTCTTATAATTTAATAGTAATTGGTGCGGGCCCCGCTGGATTAATTGTTGCTGCAGGTGCCGCAGGTTTGGGTGCGAAAGTTGCTTTGATTGAAAAACATTTAATGGGAGGCGACTGTTTGAATGTCGGTTGTGTGCCCTCAAAAGCTTTAATTCGATCGTCCCGCACTGTCGGCGATATCTGGGAAGCAAGTAAATTTGGTGTTAACGTTCCTAAGGGTGCAGAAGTTGATTTTGCTGCTGTGATGGAACGGCTGCGCCGGATTAGGGCGGGAATCAGCGATGTTGATTCTGTTGAACGCTACCAGTACAAATTAGGAGTTGATGTTTTTTTAGGTTCGGGTCGTTTTACTAGCAATAATACAGTAGAAGTTGCAGGGCAAACTCTCCGCTTTAAAAAAGCAGTAATTGCCACAGGTGCAAGGGCGCTACAACCACAAATTCCCGGCTTACAAGAAACTGGATATCTGACAAATGAAACTGTCTTTAACCTGACAGAAAGACCTCAGCGTTTGGCCGTAATTGGCGCAGGGCCGATCGGCTGCGAATTGGCTCAAGCATTCCGCAGGCTGGGTTCGGAAGTCGTATTGCTGCACAAAAATGCTCAGATTTTAGACAAAGAAGATGCTGATGCTGCTAAAATCGTGCAGCAGGCTTTTATACGCGAAGAAATTCAACTAATACTAGAATCCACAATAGAGCGCGTTGAGCAAACAAATGCAGGCAAAGTAATTTCTTATAAATCTCAAGGTAAGGAAGCATCGGTAACAGTAGATGAAATTATTGTGAGTACAGGGCGATCGCCCAACGTGGAAGGATTGAATCTGGAGGTGATCGGCGTTGAATACGATACACAAACAGGCGTATTTGTCAACGACAATTTGCAAACTACTAATCCCCGCATTTATGCCGCTGGGGATATTTGCATGAAACCTAAATTTACTCACGCTGCTGATTTTGCCGCGAGAATGGTAATTCAAAACACTCTATTTTTCGGGCGCAAAAAGCTCAGCGCTTTGACGATACCTTGGTGTACTTACACAAACCCGGAAATTGCGCGCGTCGGAATTGGGGAACACGAGGCTAAGGAAAAAGGCATTGATATCGATACATTTTTAATTCCTTTCAGTCAAGTCGATCGGGCAATTATTGACGGCGAAGAGGAAGGATTTGTAAAAATTCACGTCAAGAAAGGCAGCGATAAAATATTAGGTGCAACTATTGTAGCGCGACACGCTGGGGATATGATTAGCGAACTTACTTTAGCAATGGTTAACAATATTGGTTTAGGAAAGATTGCGAGCACAATTCACCCGTATCCCACACAAGCTGATGCAATTCGGAAAGCAGGAGATGCTTACAATCGCACTCGTTTGACGCCGTTTGTGAAAAATTTGTTTAACCGCTGGCTGGCTTGGACGCGATAAGTAAATAATCTCAAATCTGTTAGCAGCGGAATTATTCCTATCTCTATCTCTGCGTGAATCAGCGTCAATCCCTTGTCATCTGCGGTTAAGAAGAAATTATATTTTTTTTACCGCAGATACAGGCAGATCAACGCAGATTAACGCAGATGAATTAGATCCATCCCGGGTTACTTTAAGTGTAGCATTAGGAGTTGGGATCTCGGCCCCACCAACAAACCCTGCCTTAAAAATCCCCTTCATCTACTTGGAATACCGTCAATCCCAAGCCTCTCCACATATCAACAACTTGTTGGCGATCGTCCAACACAAACTTAACATTATATTTCCCTGCAATATGCTGCCGATAAAATTCTTCCTTCATAATCGCATCCTTCCTCATATCTCCGGTTTTCCGCATATAAAGATCGGCATAATTAACCTCGTACTGCTGCAACCATTTTTCAGTTTGAGGCTGACAATCATCCGTCCGGCCCGACACTACAATGATATTAACGCTGGACTGCCACTTGCGAACGGTATCTAAGACGGGCTGATTGGGCAAATCGCGATCGCACGTAGAAGCATCAAAAGGATTTCTGCCATTTAGAAGTGCCAGCGTACCGTCCATATCGACAATAATTGCATCCGGCAAATCCGGGTTATATTCCGGCGGCGCAACGGGAACACGCACGTACTTATTGTACATCTTCATAATCACATCTTTGCCCACCGAATTAAGTCTTTTCAAATCCCGTTTAATACATTCCTCTACCGGAACTTGGAGAAAAGAATCATTAACTTCCACAACAGCTTTACCTTTAACCAACTCCTTGATATGCTCGATGTGAGCGCCAAAATTAGTATCATCAACAATGACGTGTTTGCCACTTTCCAAAGCCATCAAAATAATCGTATCTCTCAACTTCACAATAAACTTTTCATTCGTCGGCGACCAATGAGAAGCGTGAGCCATTTCTCTGAGCAAATCTTTATTGCTTCGCACCCACTTTGCAGGTTCCGACAGCAGTAATTCCCTAGCAAATTGAGATTTTCCCGAAGCAGGCAAACCGACAAGTACAATAACTCTTTTCATGGTAAGTAGAAGGAAGAAGGTAGAAGGTAAAAAGTAGAATGCTCATACAGCAAGCTTTTTAGCCACCTGTATCTTAGGTTTAATTAGGTGCATTTACTTCTTTATTCTGTCACCTATATATAATGTTAATCTTCGTGGGTAGTGAGGATTTTATTCCTCATTCAAGAAACGACTGTAGTCGTTACTACAAACCTAGATGGATGTAATCTAAACCCAATAGCTCCTCTATTTTATGGATCGTAACATCACGGAGAGCTTCTTTCACTCCCGCAACTCTTCGGGCCCGCAAAGAAAACAAAATCCCGGAATACGGCAAATGTTTCACAGCTAATGCAAAATCTTTCTGAACTTCGATATGTTCGTGCTGTCGGTAAGCTTCCTCGATTTCTTCAACCAAAGATTGATATTTGTCCTTAACTTTTTGATACAACTCACTCCACTCAGGAAAATAAGCTAAAAACTCTTCTCCTTCATTAGTTAAAACAATTTCTATCAGGCGGCGAGTCGAAAACCCTTCGCGGAGATGGGAAATCGCGACATATTGCGGAGACTTAACTTTAACTCTGTGGAAGTTAGCATCGCAGATAATATACCCTTCCGAATCCATCGGATCTAAATGTTGAGCCGCTTCGATAACTTCTTTCCAGCTAGTTAAAGGATAGGATGCGACCAATTCCCAGCCATATTTATTGACCCAAAGACTCGGGTCTGTTTCTACCAGCGTTTGAGTGTTGCGAACCCCGTGCAGCACGATTTGATTGTTTTGTTGCTGGACAACTATTCTATTGTAAGGCGTCATCAACTCAAAGATAAAACACTGGTCGGTTTCTTGTGGCAATTGATATCCCAATTCTTGCCAGACTTTCCAAAAAAGTTCCGCAAAGCTGAACCCAAAACCGTTAACTTCGCCGGCGGCGTCGGGAGTGCCGCTAGATTGCACTCTCCATTCTCCTTTGTAAAAATACAGTACAGTTAGAGAACCGTCTAGTTTTTCATAAACTTTGGCATTTGTCCAATCAATTGCAGCAGCGTGAATTTCTCCGTAATTAAAAAATTTGTTGTAGGGATAAGAAACTATCTGCCAATCTTGAGATGAATCTAAAATAATGCCTCGGCACTGCTGGACTATCTTTTCGCCTAGGGGAGATTCTATCTGCGAGTATTTCAGACAGACTAAATCGGGATATTGGCGGTGGCGGGTAACTTTGATATGATAAGTTTCGGACAAAGTTTCCAATCCGTGCTGGCGCAAATACTCTTGCAGTTCCACGATCGACTCCTAAATTGCTCGCCTTCTCTATATTATATATGACTTCATATTCTGCCAACCTTGTCAAGATAGTCAAAAAACATTCTTCCCGGAAAAGCGAGTCTTAATTTGGTATTTTGAATTATGGTTGTACATACGTGAATGCGGTTCACCGCCCAACTAAACTCTTGGAATATTAAGGAAAAAGACAGTGAAGAAGAAATTATTATTTTTGGCTACTTCTGCTGGTGTATTAACTGCTTTAGTACCTCTATCGGTTGTTTTTGGATCTTCGCAATTGTCGCAGCGACAATCGGGAACAACACACATTGCTCAAGGAGGCACTGCGTTTCCGGTAAATGAGATTTTGCGAAAGTTAAAAGGCAAAACGCAAGTGCCTATTTTTATTCCCAGCAGGATTCCGGTTTCGCAAAAAATGTACTATCCAACTACAGCACAAGCAAACAGCTATAGTATTTCAATCGAGTATAAACCCGATTGCGGCGGTACGACTGTTTGCACTTTTGGGTCAATTCAAGGTCAAAAAGGCGGGGAGTTTACTACAAAACTAGAAGGGGTAACTAAGACGTTAAAAAATGTCAAGCTTGCGGGCGGAGTGAAAGGAGTTTTTCATAACGGTTGCGGGGCTTACTGCACAGCAACTCTTGAGTGGAAAACTCAGGGTTTTATGTATACTGTAGCCATTAAGAACGGACGAGAATCTGATTTAATTTTAATAGGAAATTCTGCTATTCAAGCTGGGAAGCGTTAAGTTTTGTAGTCGGGGACACACAACTTCTATATGTAGGGTGCGTAAGGGCGCACCTTACCGTTATTGTATGATATATCTTAACTCGCACTCGCCCCTTAGAAGATGCTATTGTTTTTTTTGCGCTGACCTACTTAGGGGGAAATCAGGATGAGGGGAAGATGGCTATTTGCGGCGATTTTTGCTTGTGTGGTGACTGCTTTTACGATTGCACCTTTGACACCAAACTCAGCGTTAGCAAGGACTGAACTCCCGATTACAGAAATCCGCTGGTTTAATTATTCCCCTGAAGATAGCTGGCAACCGATACAATTTATTGTGCCCGATCGCAACACTGCAAAATCTGCCGGCAGCCGCAAGTTGCGGTTGTACGACGTTCATATTGCCAAGATGTTTGAGATTTCTCATTTTCTGTGCGATCGCGATCGTGCTTCTGAAGGTTACAATTGGTCTTATCAAGCGGAAAATGGCAATATTGAGATGGGACGCTTCAAAATTAGCTGCAATCTCGCCCGTTCCATAGCTCCAGCTTACGGCTTAGGGAAACCAGAAATTACAGTGATTCGCCGCAACTTCAACCTGAAAAACGGTCGCCCTTCTTTTACGCTAGAAAAATACTCGATTCCCACTTTTAACATTGCTAAAAATAGAGTTGTGCAGTGGAGGGATTTTGTGCAAAAGTTTCCCCCCATTCCCGATAATTCAGCAAACCAAGCTAACAGTATTTTTCCTGCAAGTAACATTTCTAGGCAAATCAAAGGCAAAACGCGAGTGCCTGTTTTTCTTCCGAGCATACTTCCTGTATCTAACACTCAGCAAGTTGATTTTGATGTGCAAGCGGGGGCAGAAGGTTACATTGTGGGAATATATTTAGGCAAAGGATGCCGCGCGGGAGCCTGTTATTTCGGCACAATCGAAGCTAAAAGAAATGAACCGTTTTCGCCTCCTTCCCAATTGCCGCAGGATACTTACAGAAGCGTTGAATTGGCGGGTGGATTCAGGGGGATTTATTTCAATAATTGCGGTGCTTACTGTACGGCTTTTGTTGAGTGGCAAAGGCTGGGGGTGCTGTACCGAGTCACAAGGAGAAATGCACGGCAGCAAGAAGTTGTCCAGATAGCAAATTCTGCACTTCAAGCAGGGCAACGTTAAATTTTGGTGAGAAATGGAAAAGGTACGCGCCAGCGAAGCTATCTTCCCGCAGGCGTTCCCGAAGGGTAGGGAATCGCCCTTTGGTCAACGAAGCTGCTACAAATAAATACGATCGCCCTTTTCCCCTCGCCACTACATTTCTCTCTCCAAATCCCGCAACTTTTGAGCTAATTCTTTCTCGCCGCAGCTAAGCTAACTCCTCATGTCAACCAGGTTCATCCGGCTCGACCCTAGGTAAATCTTACATCGCCGGCAGCCTTTGCTTCGGAATGTCGATCGCTTGGACTGCAAGCGACGCCCAACGCTGGATGGGAAACATCATCAAGGCTCACTGCTACTGGCGCTCAAAATCGGGTATTTCTATTTTATCGCCCGAATTATCCCAACGAGCAATTAAAGTCCCCACCTGCGGTACGCTAGATCAGGTGAATATATTGGCTGATTTCAAGCTATCCTCCGATCGATCTTATGTCCCCAACCACATCTGCCCCTTCCCGAACCGTTCGCATCGGTTCCCGCAAAAGCCAACTCGCTCTCGTGCAAACCCACTGGGTGCAAGAACAGCTACAGAAACACTTCCCGGAACACACTTTTGAAGTCCACACCATGTCCACCCAAGGGGACATAATTCTTGATGTCGCCCTCGCTAAAATTGGCGATAAAGGACTTTTCACCAAAGAATTAGAAACGGGGATGATTAACAATGAAACGGACTTTGCCGTTCATTCCCTCAAAGATTTGCCTACCAATTTGCCCGAAGGTTTAATTTTAGGATGCGTCACCGAACGGGAAAATCCCGCTGACGCCTTGGTAGTTCACTCCAAGCACAAAGACAAGCAACTCGACACCCTCCCAGAAGGTTCTGTAATCGGTACTTCTTCCCTGCGGCGGCTAGCTCAACTGCGGCACCATTTCCCTCATTTTGAATTTAAAGATATTCGCGGCAATCTCAATACTAGACTCGCTAAATTAGATGAGGGCGGTTACGACGCGATTATTTTAGCAGTTGCCGGCCTCGAAAGATTGGGAATGGGCGATCGCATCCACCAAATTATCCCTGCTGATATCTCCCTTCACGCCGTCGGACAAGGTGCTTTGGGCATCGAATGCCGCGCTGGAGATACAGAAATCATGGCCGTGATTAAAGCTCTCGAACACTCGGAAACCGCCCAAAGATGTTATGCCGAACGCGCATTTCTGCGGGAATTAGAAGGCGGCTGTCAAGTGCCGATCGGCGTCAATACCAAAATAGAAAACGGTCAATTAACCTTAACCGGAATGGTATCGAGTCTCGACGGCAAGCGGTTCGTCAAAGATACTGTTTCCGGCGCCGCCGAGACTGCTGAAATGATCGGAATTGACCTCGCTCACCGCCTCCGCCAACAGGGTGCTAGTGCAATTTTGGAGGAAATATTTGTCCAAGTTCAACGTGGTTCCTAAAACCGCTCCGTATCTCTTTGTCAATGCTTTTAGATGCGATATATCGCCTTTTGTACAATAATAAAAATACCAGGCGTTTCGCGGCAAAACAGATAGAGTAGCAGTCTGATTGTAGATTTTTGATGGGATTTTAGGTAGGAATTGCGCGATAGATTTCAAAAATATCTGACTAATTTAGGACGCTCCGCACGGGTGTTAAGCAACCCGGTTTCTGATGTAAGTCTCGCTGTATAGCCCAAGATTTATGGTAAAAACCGGTTTTTTTTCGTAAGTCCTATAATTCTTAACCTACCCATCCACAATCTACAATCAAACATCCAAAATTAATCAGCAATTTATTTCAGGTAAAGGCCCAATATGAGCGCTAGAGAAATTCAATTAAAGCTGGAATTGAAAAAGGTTCAGCAACTGTATAGCAAAATGCAGGCCGACCAACAAGCTTTGCAGAAGCAATTGAAAGAGTTAAAAACTCAACCAGGAAATTTGTCGGATGTAGTCGAGCAAGTCTTGCCGTCGGTAGTGTCAATTTACGTCATGGATTGGGATACAGAAGAAGAGATTTCTTCTGGAAGCGGGTTCTTTGTATCGCCGGACATAATTGTCACGAACTATCACGTTATAGAAGATATTGCCGATCAAGATTACTTCTATGAAGAAGATGAAATCGAACAGGTTTTAGTCGAAACTCACGACGGAAAATTGAGATTGGCCGAGGTGGTGTTTACTGGTAATGCTGAAGAAGATTTAGCCTTACTCTTAATTAGCGATTTTACCTTCGACCCGAACACAGGGGAACAAGTGGATTCTCCCCAAGAATACCCTCCCCTAGAGTTGTCTTTTGATGTGAAAGTGGGAGATAGAGTAATTGCTGTGGGCAATCCTTTGGGGCAGTTTGCTTCAACTGTAACTCAAGGTATTGTGAGTGCAATTCGCGAACCCGAGGAATATGAAGAAGGCGACGACGACGAAGATGATGTTGGTGAGGTGAAGGTGTTGCAAACTGATGCGGCGATTAATCCGGGCAATTCCGGCGGACCGCTGATTAATATGGCAGGTCAAGTGGTTGGGGTGAATACGTGGGGATGGGAAGATGCTGATAATATTAATTTGGCGATCGCCTCTGAAGCTTTGGATGATTTTCTAGCGGGATTTGAGGAGACTTTTGAGGACAATTCTCAGAATTAGTCGGCAGTTATCCGGGAGGATCTCATATTTGTAAAAACACTTCTTCTGGCTCCTTCCTCCTTCTTCTTTCCTCCTGCCTCCTGCCTCAAAACTCCAATTTCTAGCTGGGCTGCTTTCATTAAGATGCTCCCGTTGTCAGTAATATGTGATTCGGGCGTTGGCAAAGCCCTCGAAGAGGATCGCTCTTTTTATCAGAGGGGATGAAAAAGGCGATCGCTATTTCCTAATTACATACTGATGGCTTTGCGTGCAGTTTTACTAATGCGTAAAAGTGAGCAGACTGCATACAATTTTTGATGCTTACCGTCCCTCAGAAAGGGACAGATAAATTTGATTAGATCGTGAAAATTATCGCGGGAGGAGAGTACGGGCGATTGCTCTTTTTTTCACTGCACAGCGACGTGGATGGAAAAAGGGCGATCGCATACTTGAGTAAACTGCGATCGCTACAGCAACTGAGATTTATACTTGTTTTTGGCAGGCGCGTTAATATTGTGCCGCTCGCCCTTTAAACTTAATCTAGACTAACAATCTCAAGGAACACAAAAAAATAATGCGTATTTTATTTGTATCCGCCGAAGCAGCACCCCTCGCCAAAGTGGGCGGTATGGGCGATGTCGTCGGCGCTTTGCCGAAATTTCTGCGGCGCATGGGCCACGATGTCCGCATCTTTATGCCCTACTACGGTTTCGTTCCCGACAAAATGGACGTTCCCAAAAAACCTGTTTGGGATGGGTCTGCCATGTTCCAAAGCTTCTCGGTGTTTGAAACTGTTTTGCCGGGAACCGATGTACCTTTATACTTAATGCAACATCCATCTTTCTTGCCCCGCCGCGTTTACGGCGGTTTAGATGAAGATTGGAGGTTCACTTTCTTTGCCAATGCTGCGGCTGAATTTGCCTGGAATCATTGGAAGCCCCAAATTATCCACTGTCACGACTGGCATACGGGGATGATACCTGTTTGGATGAGCCAAGATCCGGATATCAGCACAGTTTTTACTATTCACAATTTAGCTTATCAAGGGCCGTGGCGCTGGCGTTTGGAGCAGATGACTTGGTGTCCTTGGTATATGCAAGGTCACAATACAATGGCTGCCGCAGTACAGTTTGCAGATCGAGTAAATACAGTTTCACCGACTTACGCCGAGCAAATCAAAACGCCAGCTTATGGGGAAACTTTGGAAGGTTTGCTCTCTTACCTCGGCGGTAAAGTATCGGGCATTTTGAATGGAATTGATACAGAATCTTACAATCCAGCAACTGACAAGTACCTCCATCAACAATTTAGTGCTGATACTATTGAAAAGCGCCCCGCTAATAAAATTGCGCTGCAAGAAGAAGTCGGTTTGGAAGTAAATAAAAATGCCTTTTTGATCGGCATGGTGACAAGGCTGGTAGAACAGAAGGGATTGGATTTGATAATTCAAATGCTCGATCTGTTCATGGCCTATACCGATGCTCAATTTATTGTACTCGGAACGGGCGATCGCTACTACGAAACCCAACTCTGGCAAATGACAGCCCGCTATCCCGGTCGGATGTCCACCCAACTACTTTACAATGAGGCCCTGTCTCGGCGCGTTTACGCAGGCTGCGACAGCTTCCTGATGCCCAGCCGTTTCGAGCCCTGCGGCATCAGCCAAATGCTCGCCCTCCGGTACGGGTGCGTGCCAATGGTTCGCCGCACCGGCGGTTTAGTCGATACCGTTTCCCACAACAACCCGATCGACAATACCGGTACAGGTTACTGTTTCGATCGCTACGAACCCCTCGACTTGTTCACCTGCATGATCAGAACTTGGGAAGGTTTCCGCTACAAAGATAAGTGGAGAGAACTGCAACAGCGCGGCATGAGAGAAGATTTTAGCTGGGATATTTCGGCCCGGAAATACGTCAACTTGTACAGCGATATTTTGGGACTGCCGCCGGAAGAAACCACACCGGCACCAGAGGCAGAATTGATCGTTGGTAAGGGTTAATTTTAGTAAGGTGCGTCAGTCGGTGTTTGATTCAACTGAATCGAAGGGCGATCTGCTGACGCAGCTTACAGCTTAGTAAGGTGCATCAGTCGGTTTTTGATTCAATTTAATCGATCGACTGACTACTGACAAATTAATCAACAAATAAATCGAGAGGTAAATGACCGTAAGTTCCGCTAACTCCACCTTCTGAGGCAGATTGACACGAAATCAAAACCCCCCGGTAAGTTCCGGGATAGCCGTCAACATAATAGGAACCCTTCAAAGTATTGAACTTAATATAAACCGAACCAGCAAAGGTCGAGACAGCATTGGGATCTAAAACAGCTTGATATCCCAAAGCTTTTAAATAAGCTTCTAAAGCTAAAAACCCCTCATCCGTCGAAGAAGCGCACACTCCCAACATTTGATAATCAGACAAACTTGCTACCAGCAAAATCGCTTGACGGAGTGCCTGTTTTTCCAGCGGCGATGCTACAGATTGCATATCCAGACAAGTGAAATCCTTGAGGATTTGCTGTGCTTCTTCAACAGTTAGGGTAGTGGGGTTGTGAGTAGACATGAATTGCTCTGATATTTCCCAAAATTACGATCGACAATCGGGCACTCGTCAACGAATTTCTGCCATTACAACCCTCGATCGACGGCGGTAACACTTGCACAAGTCCTGATTATAACCCACTGTGTGTTCTGGCAATCAATTCGGGCGATCGTCTTCGAGGGCTTTCCTTCGGATCGCTTCGCTAACGCCAACGCCCGTATCGCACAAAAAAGCTAGTAGTTTTGACGGATGTTTTCCAGTTTAGATCAGTCCGCGTTTTTTCAGCTTTGCTAGCGCATCTTCTGCCGCATTTTTCTCCGCATCTTTTTTGCTTTTGCCTTTACCTTCTCCATAAAGTTTCTCTGCGACATAAACTTTAGCGAGAAATTCCGGCTTGTGGGGTGTGCCTCCTGCTTGGACTGTCACATATTTGGGGGGAGTCGTGTCACCATTGGCTTGTACCCATTCTTGAAAGCGATTTTTCGAGTCTACAGTCGATCGAGTTTCCACCACATTTTCGGGAACAGAATCAAACATTTGTTGTACAAACTGGCGAACTTTGTCCATGTCTTGCGTGTCGAGATAGTAAGCACCAATAAATGCTTCAAAAGTGCTGCTGAGCAAATTTGGATTGGTAATCCCACCTTCTCGATAAGCTCCTTTTCCGAGCCGCATTTTTAAGTCTAAACCTATTTCAGTAGCAAATCTGGCTAATTGTTTTTCATCTACTAATGCAGAGCGCCGGCGAGTCAGTTGGTCTTCTCCCATTTCTGGATGACGCTGATAGAGATATTCGCCGCTGAGAAAAGTCAGCAAAGCATCGCCGAGAAATTCTAAGCGTTCGTTGTCTTCTTCGTGGAATGTGGGGTTTTCGTTGACGTAGGAACGGTGCGTGAGCGCTTGGCGCAGCAGTTTTTCATTTTGGAATTCTGGAAGGTTAATTTTGAGTTCTTGTGTTGGATTAGTTAATGGCATAGGAGTTTGGTAATGGTTATTGTTTTTGGAGTTTGGTGTTATTATGTGGACATAAAAGAGCCGCAGATAGCGGTTGGTTTGGAGAATCTAGTTTATCAAATAAACTGGATTTTTGCTATCTGCGGCGGGGGTGAATTTCAGGGATATTTATGCTGCTAGTTTGTAGCTTTCAAGCAAGTTCGGTAATTCATCCAGAAAGTAGAATTCATTTGCGAGCCTTTCCAGATTTTTATTTTCATTACCTGGTCGAGCGAAGATTATCACCTTTTTACCCTTGTTTTGCAGCTTAGGAATCAAGATTTCGCCATTGCCGTCTCCCGACACAATAATAAATGTGTGTGGATATAGACTAATTGCTGCTTCATCAGAACAGTCATAACACAAACAGAAGTCAACAGCATCATGGATTTTCTGGACTACAGGAACACAATCATAGCCAAGATTCACGAATGTTCTTTTTTGAGAAATCTTATTTCTCTGCTGCCAATTTTTGTCGTAAACCTTTCTGGTAACTACATATCCTAATGAAGCAGCAAAAAGCAATAAGTTTTTGGCTTGTTTTACATCTGGGATGTTTTGATAATCCCAATAAATTGAAACTAAAGACTGTTGCTGGCTGAGTTGTTTGCCAATTACTAAATGATTGTCCGTCATCTTTATGTGTCCTAAAACTAATGTTTGCAGGACAGCATAGATAAATTACGCATCTAGTCAAGGAAAGATTGTCTGTGGCTTCGCTCAAAAATGAGGTTTTCCATTTAACAAAACTCTTGACTAACACACTATTAATTTAGTGTGTACTTGCTTGGTTAGCGTCTCAGCGATAGGATGTGCAAATTGCGAATAGGCGTCGTAAAGACCAGTTGATATAGACATTAAAGTTAATGTCGCGCCAAGTGACTTATTACAACTCTCCAAATAAAAACCTAAAACTCTTGCCGTGTCAAGACAAAAACATAGTTCCTAGAGATACCTATTGATTCCAGTTGAAACGAAATTAACTTTAATGTCTATATCAACTGGTCTTTAGGACGCCTATTCGCAATCTGCATATCCTAACGCTGAGACGACTTAACCGACACTTTTTGCTTTTGAATGCGGGTGTCTATCTGAGCTGTATTGTTTTGATACTTGCACTTTAACTGTTAGATGTCAAGGGGTAATCTAATTTAATTTTTTGAGTTTATCTGACACAAATACCCCTGCTAATCTCTACTTGCACAATAATTACACAAAAACGCTATCTATAGCGTAAATAGTCCGTCATTCTCTGCTAATTAACGCTAGATTAGTGGCTGATCTCCCGCATTTGAACAGTAAATGTAAAAATATGTTGCAAACTTTGTACTGCTGTGTTAAGTTTAGTTACATAAGGTTGAAATTAAACGAGGTTTCTGGTCATGGAAAACAAAGACGCAAAAGTTGGCTTCACTGAGTTTGCTGAAACCTGGAACGGCCGTTTGGCAATGTTGGGCTTCGTTATCGGTCTAGCTACCGAATTCCTCACCGGTCAAGGCATTCTCTCTCAAATCGGTTTGATGTAATTAGCTTAACTGCACAATAGCTGAAATTCAGGCGATTAACCCCATCATAAGTGCAAAAGCCCCCCCGCTAATAAGTCCCCTTCACTTCACACGGAAGGGGCTTTTGCATTTTTTATCCAAAAATCCCACAGATAGCACAAACAAAAATCTTTTCCGTCTCAATATTTATCGCGAGACTAACTCCAGCAAACTAAGCAATTTCTACAGAATCCAAAATCCTCAATTTAGGAGTCAAAGTCGCCACCTTCACCAAACCGTCGCGTTTGTGACTCCGCGTGCTATTACCTAAAATCATCTCCGCCAGATCGGGCATTTCCTGCCAGCAGTGCGAGCAGAACCAATAAACGCGATTGTGGCGAGCGTGGCGGAGCAATTTAGAGGAGCAACAAGGGCAACTATTCATGATATTTTAAACCTTTTTTGAAGATATGGAGGGATAACCCAATCATTAGAGAGATTCACGAAGGCCTGCACATCTCAATTCCAGGCACAAAAATAAAAAATCTCTTTCACTCACAGCTTTGAGCGTCGCGCAAGTAGCACTTTTGGATGCCCAACAGTAACACCACAATCAAAAGCTGAACGCTCCAAGGAGCCCAAGAGAAACCCCAAATAAAACAACCCAGCCCGGCCCAAGCCACAAGAACAAAAATATCTTGAGAGGTTTGCCAGTAAACCCAGACTGCTGCCAGAGAAACTATTAGTAGCAAAATGTAAGCTGAGGGCATAGTTGTCTTCTCCCAATGTGTCTGCCAACAGTCAGGAGCGATCCCTGACGTTCTGCTTAAACATAAAACTAAAACCTGAAGAACTTATGAAGACGAGTGAGTTGTTACAAAAAGTAAAATAATCCTGCCAGCTTATATTTTCCCGATAAATCAGTAGGAATACTGAGCTCATGGTTGAGGCCGAATCAGGTTAAATGAACGCACTACCAATAGGGATTTAGGCATCCCTAATTGGTATCAATTTCACCCCAAGACCGACAGGGTTGAAACTGATACCGGACTGAGGTTTTGAGTCTTAAGCTGACAGGACGAAAGGTACGGGGCCTAAATCGCTACATATATCCTGTCCAATCGCCCCGATTCTATCTAAGGAACCATACCAAAGAAACCAAGTTTTTTTAACTCTCTTTGCCTGCAAAACTACTGCTTGAAAAGCTGCACAATTCAAGGCGCGCGATCGATCTATTCTTGCTCCCAGCCCAAAGCCTCAGCGACCTGAGCCGCCAAAAACATGGGTTCAAAAGGCTTAGCAATCACGCTCACCACCCCCAAATCCGCGAACATCCGCCTGTCCCCAGCCAGAGCCTTAGCTGTCAATAAAATTACCGGAATGTGCTGCGTAGCCTTATTAGCTTGTAACTGTAGAAAAGTAGTAGGCCCGTCTTGGTCGGGCATCATCACGTCCAATAGAATCGCATCAGGCTGTTCGGCAAGAGCCTTAGCAACGCCCTCGCGACCAGAACTCGCTGTCAGGACTTCCCAGCCCCCCACCACCTCAAGACTGACTTGAGCTACTTCCCGAATATCTTCCGCATCGTCAATAACCAAGATGCGCTTGGCAGTCAAAATTAACATTTTTTTAGCAATGAGAACTGATCACAGATTAGAGGTGAAATGTGAATATTTTGTAAAGCAAATTATCTTACCCGATCGGACTGTACATTAAATTTTCACACCTGTATAGCAGATGTTGAAGAAAGAAGGAACAAGGAAGACCGAAGTTGCAATCGAGCGGCAGGATTTCAACTAAGAACATCCTAACCGTCTGGCGCGGTTGCTGTAAAATATCCCACCCAAAAAAAGCCGCTTTTCGACCTCAAATCGCGCTTTTTGCCTGCAGTCCCCAAACAGCAGAAAAGGCTGAGATTGTTTGTCGATGACTCGATCGAACAATCTTCACAAAATCAGTAACTTTGGGTACATCTGGGTAGAAATTAACTTTCCGTTGCAAGCCCCTCCCTGAGAAGTGGCAGACTTAAGAAAAAAGTGCTGCCCTCCCCCAAAACGCTCTCCACCCACATCCGCCCCCCGTGCTGCTGCACGATACTGCGACAAATAGCCAGCCCCAAACCAGTACCTCCTTTCTGGCGAGAATCAGAAGCATCAACTTGTTGAAAGCGTTCAAAGACCATCTCCAGTTTGTCTGGCGGAATACCCCGCCCTTGGTCTTTCACAGCAATCACGATGTACCACGAGCTCGCAACTGGCAAGTGCGGATGCGCGGCGGCAGGCTCAGGAGACAACAAAGACGGAGACGACACCGACTTGTGCGCTGCTTTTTCTGCCAAGTCCGGATTGTGGGTCAACTCCCCGCTCAGCCAAACCGTAGCGCCGGAGGGAGAAAATTTTATTGCATTACTGAGTAAATTTGTCAAGGCTTGAATTAGCCGATCGGGAACAGCTTGCAATTGCGCCCCCACAGGCTTCACCGACAGAGTAACTCCCGCCTGCTGAGCCATTCCCTGCATCTCGTCAGCCGCCTGCAACATCAGCTCAGCCACATTGCAAGTTTGTTTGATGGCAGTGCTGTAACTTGACTCCATCCGCTCTAAATCTAGGATGTCGTTGACCAAGCGCACCAAACGGTCAGTGTTAGTGACAGCAATCTCCAGCATCCGCTTAGCTTTCTGGGGGTAAGCGTCAAGCAGGCCGCTGTTGAGGAGGCCGAGAGCGCCGTGAATTGACGTCATAGGTGTCCGCAGTTCGTGGCTGACAACAGAGATGAATTCATCTTTCATGCGCTCGACGGCAAGCCGCTCCGTGATATCTTTAAAAGTCACCACAGCTCCAATAATTTCGCCTTCTTCTCGCATCGGAGCGACAACGTACTCAACCGGAAAACTGCTGCCGTCTCGCCGCCAAAAAATCTCATCGGTGACGCGCCGCGCCTCTCCGTCTTCCAAGGTGGCTAAAATTTGAGAACTTACCCGGTTCGGCAGCAGTTTGCCCGCCTGCGGTGCGGCGCAGTGTGGGACAAGTTCCGACTCTGAATTGATGTCTGTTGCAGGTGACAGTTGCTTGATCGCCCTTGAGCATTCTTCCTGTGCACGGTGTAAGCTTTCATAGAGTGGTCGATCGATCAATTGCTTCGATTCGCACCCAGCCATTCTCACCGCCGCAGGATTGACAAAAGTTACTTTTCCCTCTTTGTTCAATCCGCAAATTCCTTCTCCTGCCGAGAACAAAATCATTTCTGTTTGGTGGCGGAGTTGTTCAAAGGCTTTTTCGACTCGCTTGCTGTCGCTGATGTCGCGAGAGATTGTCGAAACGCCCGTTACCGCTCCAGTCGCGTCTTTAATTGGAGAAATCGTCAGGGACACATCTATCTGTTGACCGTCTTTCCGCAAGTGTACGGTTTCGTAATGGTCGATGCTGGCTCCGGCCCTAATATTTTCCAATATTTGAGGCATTTCCTTGGGGCGTTCGGGTATGGCTAAAATCTCTATCGACTGGCCCTTGATTTCCGCAGCACAGTAGCCGTAAATCTTCTCGGCTCCTGAGTTCCAGCTCTGAATTGTCCCGGCGAGGGTTTTGCCGACGATGCCGTCGTCGGAAGACTCGACAATCGACGCCAAGCGCACGAGTTCGTCTCTAGTTTGTTTGTGTTCGGTAATGTCGCGACCCAAAATCACTATAGTTTTGCGTCTGCCGTCGGGGTGAAATACGGGTACTTTAATCACGTCGTAGATTTTCACAGTACCGTTTGAGCGGAGAATCACTTCTTCTCCCCTAGAAAGCTCACCTTTTTCCCACGCTTCTCTATCGGTCACCTCGCACGCCTGTAGTGCCTCGCTGTAAAAACTGCTGAGTTCTCCTAGTTGAGAATCTTTGAGGCCGCGGTAGTCTATTTTTTCTAGGTCGAACACTTCCAAAATCGCTTGATTTGCCTCCAGCCACCTGCCCTCGCCATCTTTGAAGCAGACAATATCTGGCATGGCATTGATCAGCGAGTTGAGATAGGAGTTTTCTCGCAGTGCCGTTTCTACCTCCGCCCGCTTGGCGATTTCCTGTTGCAGGTTTTCGTTTGCCTTTTGCAACGAGTCCTTTAACAAACTTTCTGTAAAAGTCTGTTCTTTAATTACTTCCTGAAGTCTGTGGAGTTCTAACGACTGCCACCTGCGGGCCAACAAATTCTCTACCCGCAAATGCAGTTGGGTGAGTTCGACGGGACTTACTATCAAATCGTCTATTCTGGGTTCGAGTTGTTTTGCCTGCTGCGAAAATGGCTGCTCAGCAAGAGCAGGCGTTTGGGATTGACTAATAAGCAAGAACGGTAAAAAAATCGGCTCGGCGGCAGTTTTTAATGATTCTACCAGCGGCCCGATGCGATCAAAATTTGCCTCGTCGAGAATGCACAAGTCGAAAGCGATTTGGGGAATGGGAAAGTCGGAGTTGGGATTTAAAGCGTGATCAAGTACAATCACCTCATGCTCGGTGTTGAGGTGGGCGATCGGCAAATTAAGTTGTTGGTGGCGATCGACCAAGAGTAAAATGCGGCTCATTAGTTTGTTAATTTCCCCATGACTAATGATATGATGTCCGGCCAATTAACCATTATATTATGTTGTGTAGTCAAGAATTAAGTCCTCTTTTATATGAGGAATGAAGCCCTCCCTACCAACAAATTTTATAGCCTTATATCGACCGGACGTGATCGAAATTATCAAGGCATTAGGTAGCCAGAGTAGAATCCCCAATTTAATAAAATTTGATAATTATTTAATTGTTTTTTGGTTCAAAAAATGACTAATGACTAATGACTAATTCAGGGGGCGGGTTTATATTTATTTGGGTTGTCAGTTCTATGAAAGCTGGTGAAACCCGCCCCTACCGACTAATGACTAATGACTGATGACTAATGGCTTTTTACGGCATTCCGATCTGAATAAAAGCATCTTCCGGCATACAGCTAGAATAAGTCGCCCCTTCCGATAAAACCGCAATCAGCCTCACCTGCCAGTCGGGCATAATCTGCAAATCTGCCCAGGGCACTGCTACTTCCAAACATTTATCCACTCCCACTTGGGCGCGGCTAATGCGGGGCTGCCACTCATCGCCATCTTCTGCTTCCTGAAACCAAATCGATTTCGTCAGCAAATTAATCTCTAACTGATGGTGGTATCTATAGTTTAGCGGTGCTTCGTCAGGCAAACCCGACAGCGGAATCAAACTGTTGTGCATGGTGCGATCGGGATAAAACCAGAACAAATTTAACTGCTGCGGGCAATCAATTCCCGGCCGCACCCCTACCTTGAAGTCGGCACGAATGTAAAAATTCAAGTGGTCAACCCCGTACCAAAGCCGCTGAATTGCCGAGCTCCGGTGCATCGTACCCCTTGCTCCCCCAACTTCAATCCGGCCGGCTTTGTCCCAATCCTGTTCGTTGCCGATACCGTCAATCACCGGGTGAATAAAGCTCAGCGGCAGGTGGTCGCCTTGAACCTCGTGCACCTCTACTTGCCGTCGCACTTCCGGGGGTACGGGCTCGCCGAGAGCTTCGTAAATTCCCGCTACGTGTTCCCGAAATAGCTGGTCGAACATGGCATCTTGGTTCGATGTGTGGCCTTCGCCAAACCACCAGAACCAGTCGGAACCTTCGGCAGCGTAAAGCGCTTCCCAAGCTTCTGGGTTGCTTTCTTCTGTGGCCTCTGGATGGTTTGCCAGCATTTGTCTGGCGGGCCCTAATATGTCCCAAGCCCGATTTTTCGCGGGATCGCCGATCCAAGTTGTGAGAGAACCGTCCACCCAGGAACCGGTGTGCAGTTGGGCTGCGGGAATTGTTTCGGTTGCTGGGAATTTGTCGAGAAATTCCGAGACGGTGACTAATTTTATATCTGGATTGTCGCTGAGAGTTTGATAGAGGGATTCTAAGAACGGTTTGCCGTCTTGGGGATAGAATTCCCAGCAATTTTCGCCGTCTAGGGCGATCGTCACTAACCAGGGATTTTCTAAAGCTGTTTGGCCGTCGGGTTGTCGGTTTTTGAGAGTTCTGCCGATCGCTTCTAAGTGTCCCACTAAATCTGATGCTGCTTTTTCCGGTTCCATCGAACCGTAGGTAAACCCGATCAAGTCGGACAATCTGTGGTCTCTAAATACTATAGCTAAATCACCGTCAGGAGTTTCTAACCGGTAAGGGCGATATAAGAATTCTGGTTCGTAGACATTCCCTGTCGCGTCGCGGTTGAAAAAGTGTTTAATTGTCCACCCCAATACTGCTTCGTCCGAGACTATCCATTTAAAGCCTTGTTTGGCAATGTAGGGCAAAATTTCCGGGCTGACTGCTTGTTCCGACGGCCACAAACCGCGCGGTTGGCAATCAAACCGATCTTCATACATTTCCCAGGCTTTTCTCAGGTGTCGGGGAATATCTTCTTCCCACTGAAACCTGTGTTGTGGCAGCGTCATGTTTGGAATGGCTATGCGGCCGCCGTTGGTGTCGGCAAGCAGCGGTAAAATCGGGTGTGTGTAGGGGGTTGTGGAGACTTCCAACTGTCCCTCAGCTTGCATTTTACGGTGCTGGGGAATGATGCGAGCGAGGATTTCTTTTTGTTTTGAGTAGATGTTTTTTCTGTCTACCAAACTAAAATTTTGTCCTTGTTTCAGCCACCCTGCAATATCGGGGTCGTCCCAAAACAGCGGGTCAATCCAAGCTAAATTGTGCCACGCCAGCAAGTCGCTAAAATCCTGCAATTTCCAGTTTGCCAAACACCACTGAATACCTTTTTCCTGCCGCTGAGTGTAGAGTTGAGCGTAGCGGGGGTGTGGCTGAATCAGGGTGTGGTAATTGGCGTCAAAGAAGTGTTCTAAAATGAACTCTTTTTCTTCGATATTTAAAGTTTCTGCTGGCTTTAATGTCACCGCCAAGTAAGGGTCTAATGCTCGGTCTGCGATGCAGTCTTCTATCTGCAAAATCAAGGAGGGAACCAAGTTTACGGTTTGATGCAGGTTGGGATATTTTGCCAGCATTAGCACTAAATCCAAGTAGTCTTTGACTCCATGCAAGCGCACCCAAGGCAGTCGGTACTGAGCTGCTCCTGCGCTAGCTGATACTCTGGATTTGTAGAGCGGTTGGTGTTGGTGCCAAATGAAGGCTACATAAAGGGGGTGAGACATTGAATTTAGTAATTGGTAATTGGTAATTGGTAATTGGTAATTAAATTTGGTAATTGGTAATTAGCAATTAAATTTGGTAATTGGCAACAGTCAACAGTCAACAGTCAACTGGTAATTGGTAACAGTCAACCGTCAACCGTCAACCGTCAACTGCCAACTACCAATTGTCAACTGACTAATTACATTACCTGTTCGACTTCGGCAATTTCTGGGATAGCCTCGCGCAGGCGACGTTCAATGCCCATTCTCAGAGTCATTGTGGAACTCGGGCAAGATCCACAAGCTCCTTGCAGTCTCAGGTGTACCACTGGGCCGTCAATTTCTACGAGTTCGACGTTGCCACCGTCGGATATCAGGTAGGGGCGCATTTCATCGAGAACTGTTTCGACGTTATCTCTGGTTAGTGCTAGTGTCATATTTCGCCTCTGTGATGATTTCTTGCAGTTGATGAAAGTTCGATTTGACTCAAGGACAGCATTCTCAACCCGCGCGGGATTTAAGAAACCGGGTTTTTTGATAAAAGACTTAGGCACTCAGGTGAGCCCGCGGCAGTAAACCCGGTTTCTGTCACGCTGATGCTCGATCCCAATTAGCTCTCTCGTTCGATCGTAGCGTTACTTGCCGCCAAATCAAGTTGATTCTGATACGTTAACCAAAAAAACCCTTTTATTTAAGAAATTGGGTTTTTGATCGCGCTACACTACTGCTGGTTCTAGCAGTTTGACATTGGAGTAGTTGAACTCGGTTGTTGTCAATTGACCTTTTTCTTTGGCTCGAACTACTTGCTTGGTCATGACATAATAGTCGCCTATCTTGTCAAAGGTATCTTCAAATTCGAGTTCTTTGATGAGTTCGTCTGTTTGGGGGTTGCGGAAAACGGCATCGTAGTGAGTGGCCAAAGAACCTTCGGGTGTCTCTAAGCTTTTGTGCGTGTCAATTACGAAAGCCATGCGGCCCATCACCCGGCTAACTTGACAAATTGAGAGACCTCGGATTTTATAATTCGAGCCCATTGAGTCGCCTTGTACCAAGATGTCCACAGCGTCGGTGCTGTCCTTCTCGCCCAGGGTGAAGCTATTTTTGCCGTGAGATTTTTCAAATGTCGAGCGTTTGCGGTGGGTGACAATATCGCGCATTTGGGTGTAGACGCTTTGCTGCACTTCCTCATCTTCAATGCCGCTGACTTCCACGCTCATGTCGGGTTTGATGGAAACATGACCCGTATATACTTCGTCGCCCTGTTTGAGTTCAATATCGGCACTGTAACCGGGAAAATTGGCATCCCAGGTATAGCGGTGTTCGTAAGCAGCGCGAAACAAATCGCGAGCGTTGGCTTGCTCTGTCATAAATCCCTCTTTCTCTTGACACCCATCTAGTTTAGCTTAACCGCGAGAAGCCCCACATTCACTGGATAGGGGAGTTACCCGCACTCCTGGCGAGCACTTCTTGGGGGTGCGGCTGGGCTGGCAATTAGGGCGCAACAAGAATTTACTGTCTCTATCGGTTGCTATGATTTGAAAATAAAGTCACAAAATGCCTGGTTATTGAGAGCGCGATTGGTCGATCGCCAGACACCAGTCTTAATTATGGGTTATGTTGAAAAAACTTGTGTCCGCTTTTTAGGGGTTGCACCCGCAGGCAACTATTAGATTCCCCCCTTAATAAAATGCTAGAAACTGTCTACCAACACTTAGAAACTTTGCAGGAACAAGCTAGGGAATTGCCACAGCCGCAACAGGCAATTTTTACAAAAATATTGGAAGATTTATCAAATTCTCTACAGGAAATGGCAGGCAGCCGCTTGTTTGAAAGCGCAACAAATAACGCGGCAAAGCTGGTTGAAATTGAAAAAAATAATCGCCTATTGGAACGCACTGTAGCCCAGCAAGTAGGGCAAATCAGACAGCTACGGGAGCAATTGGAAAAACAAATCAGCCAGCATCGCAGGGACACTCAAGCATTAACTAAAAGTGAAGCTAAACTGCAAGCTATGCTGCGTAATTCTCCCGATCTAATTAGCATTGTCGGCTCCGACGGGCGAGTTCGATACCACAGCGGAGCCCTACAGCGGCTTTTGGGTTACAACCCAGAAGAAAGAATTGGCAAATTTCACGGCGAGTTAATCCATCCAGACGATTTGCTGGCTTGGCAGACCTATTTTGGTAAGTTGTTAGAATCTCCGGGAATTGGAGGGGCAATCGAATATCGGAAACGCCACGCTGACGGTTCTTGGCTCTACATGGAGTCGATAGGTAATAGTTTGCTTTACGATTCTAGCGTGCAGGGAATTATAATTAATTCGCGGGAAATAGGGGAACGAAAGCAAGCAGAAATCGCAGTCCGAGAGTCGGAACTCCACTACAGAGTTATGTCGCAAATTACTTCGGATTTTGCCTATTCTTTTAAGGGACTGCCCGACGGCAAGTTCGCCTGCGAGTGGGCGACAGAAGCTTTTGAGCGCTGCACCGGTTGCGTTCCTGAAGAATTAGAATCGTTTGGTTGGTGGAACTCCGAACTCGTTCATCCCGACGACAGGGAAATGTTAATTAAACAGTTAGAAGGCTGTACTTTCAGCCGCACTGGAGCCAATGAGTATCGCATTATTAATCAAAAAGGCGAGGTGCGCTGGTTGCAGGACTACTGGCAAGTGGTGTGGGACAAAACTGCTGAACGGGTTGTCCGTTTGTGGGGCGCTTGTCAGGAAATTACCGATCGCAAGCAAGTAGAATTGAAACTGCAACTCGTTAACCAAGTTTTGCAAGCGCAGATAGCATCGGCGCCGCTGGCGATTAACTGTACCAGCAATGACGGCAATACCGTTGTTTGGAACCGCGCCGCCGAACAACTTTTTGGCTGGAGTGCGGCCGAGGTTTTAGGGAAACCTTTACCGAATATTCCTGAAGGCCAAAAGCAAGATTTTTACGCGCTGCTAAAGTCTGCGTCTAATGGCAAACCGCAAAACGGTTTGGAAATATCTTTGTTGAAAAAAGACGGTAGTTCGATCAATGTTTGGCTTTGGGCGGCACGCGTGCGAGATGCGGGCGGCCAGACTGTCGGCAGTATCAACATATTTTCTGATCTTTCAGAACGCAAGCGCATAGAGGAAGAGCGCCAAAAGCTAGCAGCGATGAAAGATATGGAGGAGCCTTTTTGGGCGCGCTATGTCAGCCCTCCAAAAACTCCGAAAAAAAAGGGCGGTGGGTAATTCTATCAACAAGCACAAGTTAAAAGCATTAAAAGTGCGAAAGTGCAATCTTATGCTTGCAATATCCTTTCTGGTCAAATAACCTATTTGATGGGAGTCGTTCGAGCGGACATAATATGATAAATACACCGAGCTACTACGTGTAGTATTTGCTAGGCTGTACTGTGTAAAACTATAATTCCCTAAAAATAATTGATGAATCAGCTACCGAATTTATTGAGGGAATCTATCGATAAAGTGTCAGCTTTTTCCAGGGTAAAATTTGTTGGGACGGTAAATATTAGACTTATTGAATGCGCCACTAAAAACTTTACTGATGCCCCGATTTTTCCTGACTCCTCAAAGTGGCTAACTCTGCGTGAGTTTGGCAAGCTTCACTTAACTCAATGTAATCTAAGATATTGGAAATTACCTGAGAAAGGTGGATAGCCGAACGGTGAGCTTCTTGGATAAAATCTCTCTCCTCTATGGGATCGTCAGCTTGATCGTCTATGGTTAGTTGTAGATAGCCAATGATGTGATTTAGGGGAGTGCGGAGCTCGTGGGACGCCTTCAACAAAAATTGCTTTTTGAGTTGGGATAGTCCTTGTACTCGCTTGGTGCGCTCTTGGTAGAGGGTGGCGAGGGCGATCGCACTTCCTACTTGATCGGCAAGTTCTTGTGCGAATTCGATCTGGCCTTGAGTCCAAGGTCGATCGGTCTTACCCTTCCCCGACGATCGACCTTTGCACTGATGCAAGCTAATTATGCCGTTAGGTTGCTCTTGGTAAGCCGTAGCCACCACTAGCAGCGACTGCGGCCCAAAAGAGTCATTGGCTGCAAAGGAGTCTACTACCACCGGTTCGAGAGTGGCTAGAGCTTGAAGGAAATGAGGTGCTGCTGTCAGCGAAATTTCCATTCCCAGCATGGGTAAAAATGGTTCTTGGCAGTATTCAGCAGCTACTTTGACTTGCAGGCTAGAACTTTCATAGGGACAAAGGATACAGCGGCTGACGCCTAGTGTTTCTCCCAGAGTGTTAACTGTTTGCTGCCAGATGGTATGGAGATCCAAGGTTCGACGAATATTTCTGCCAATTTGGAGTAAAAGTTTTTGCGATTGAGCTGATATTTGCTGATTCATAGCAACCCTTTTTCTACTAGACTGGCAAAAGTTTACCACTCCGACAACAGAGCAGGAAGTTACTGAATTTGTCAGCCTGCCGCTGTCCGACTTATGGATTACGTAATTCTACTTAAATATTGCCACAGGCAGTCAAACATTACTAAGTATTTGCGGTGTCTTTACAAGATCTTTATGATTTTCACATAGAAGGGAGAGCGTTGTATTTTCTTAAAAATCCTTGACAGTAGGGGATTGGAAAGCTGAATCAGTGCTAAAAGTAGCCATTAAGTTATTGTAAAGTTGGCGGTTTGTGGGGGTTTACTCGGAGGTGTGAGCTGCCAGCCGACAGATTAAAGATTAGCTGTTATCCGTATCCCCCTGATTTGATTTATGCCAATTCTGGGTGGGGATCGGAAGTGGCGGGGGTGATGAATATGAGTCCAAAACTCCTAAGGAGGGAGCTCGGCGACGGATAAAAGTCAAAATTGATACGCGGGTGGGCGATCGAACTGTCTTTGTAGGATAATTACAAATTATTGATGGCTTTTATTCACGAAACGGAACTCACGGATACACGAATATAGCAATTTTTAAGTGAGTAAGGTACAGTTGGGTAATTGGTAATTGGTAAGAAAGCTGGCGAGTACCTCACGAAAGTTGAGAATCGCTCTAGCAGTTTTTTTTTCGGCTTCCTGATTCCCTCTTGCTTCTTAAGGTGTGCTGATTCCTAATTCCTTCAACGTCCGGATGACCAATTACTGATGCTCAATTACCGATGATTAATTTTTAAATAGTGGTTCTTGATAAAGCGGCACAGTAAAAGTAACCGTCGAGCCGAGTCCTTCCCCCATACTGTAAAAATTTACTGTACCCCCCATTGCTTCTACCAGTTTTTGAGAAATAGCCAATCCCAAACCGGTGCCACCGTATTGTCTGGTACGAGCGCCGTCTACCTGAAAAAACGACTCAAATAATTTATCCTGCTTGTCGAGAGAAACCCCAATGCCAGTATCAGCAACTCGAATTTTCACCATTCCGGGGAACTGCTGGTTGTGAACAGTCACCTTTTTCTTAATAACCTCGGCACTGATGCGAATTCCCCCTTCCCCGGTAAATTTAATCGCATTGCCCGTGAGGTTCAAGATTACCTGAAGCAGGCGTTGGTAGTTGCCGTACACAATAATCTCGTCCTCCACAGGGGGTTTTTGGATTTGAAATTGCAATCGCTTTTGCTCGACTTGAACCCGTGTAAAATTCTCAACTTGTTGCAACAGTTCACCGAGTTTGACGGGAGCGAGATCTAACTCCATTTTGCCAGCTTCGATTTTAGCGACATCCAAAATATCGTTAATCACATTGAACAAATGTACTGCTGATCGGTAAGCTTCTTCGATAAATTGGTGCGCTTCTTCGGGGTCATCTGCCATGCCGTCCATAAGCAGTTTTAGGAAGCCGAGGATGCCGTTGAGGGGGGTACGGAGTTCGTGAGAAGTATTAGCAAGAAATTGACTTTTAAGTTGGGAAAGAGCTACGGCTTCGGCGCGCGCCTGTTCTAATTCTTGGTAAAGTGTAGCGTGGGCGATCGCACTGCCGACTTGAGCGACTAACTCGCGGGCGAATTCGAGTTCGACAGGACTCCATTTCGGGGAACTGCCGCAGCGGTGCAAACATATCAGTGCATTGGGTTGGTCTTCATAGGAGGTAGCTGCTACGAGCACGGAATGGCGGTGGAAGGGATCGGTGGCGGGGGAGGCGTAATCGACTGCTACTGGTTTTAAGGTGGCTAAAGTTTGAATCCACCCTGGCTGTTCGGCTGCGCGCAGTTCTACTCCCAGCATAGAAGAGTAAGCTTCTTGGCGGTACTCAGCTACTACTTTAAAAGTTTTCGATTGGAGATTTTCGATTTGAGTTGGGGAAAGCGGGGGCGAGGGGTAGCTAGCTATAGACTGTTGTAATTCGGCTGCTGCTGCGGTCGATTTTGGCTGATTTTCGGAGGCAAGGAAGGGGGATGTTTCGACATTTTCGCTGTCTTTTTTGTAGCAACAGATGATGCAGCGACTAGCGTTTAAAACTTGACCCAAGCTGTTAACAGTTTGCTGCCAAATGGTGGCTAAATCGAGGGTTTTGTGCAAGTTTTGAGCGATTTGGGAGATGATTTTACGGTCGATTTCCGAGTAGGGAGGGAGCGATCGACCGGGGATACGGCTCGCTGGAAGCGACATTTGTTGGCGGGCGTCCAAGGGGGATGGCAAAGCTCGATAGAGCATGAATTCTGGGGAGTCGGGCCGTCTGTCTGTGGGTTTGTCAGACAGCAGCCTTCCCATAACTAAGACTTTTGCAGCTTTGCCGTTTGAGTCGATCGCCGGAGTGAGTGTCAAATCGAAGAGAAAATATTGTCCGGCGTGGCCAAATGGATAGCTGAACCGTTGCGGTACGAGGGTTTCGAGCGCCCGCCGCAGGATATCGAGATAAGGCGCAGCGGGGATGGGTTGCAGGGTTTCGCTGAAGGGGCGATCGACAATTTGTTCTGCTGTAAGGTTGTACTGCTCGGCTTTTTGCCAATAAAAAGATAGATATCGACCAGAGGCGTCTTGGGTAAATACTAATTCTGCCCCTAACTCTTGAAAAAAAACTGTAGAGGCGAGGCTCGATCGCCGGAAATCTGTGTTAGAGTCCATCAGAGTAGGGGATGAAAGTAGTTCGGATTTGGGAGTATTGAGTTTTTAATAAAGATCTCAAGACTTCCCATTGTTTGGGGCTTCTACTGTTAATTTGTGAGTTATTAATTAATTAAAAAGTTGTTGTATTTTTAATTAAAACATTAATCGCTCAAAACTCACAATTGGCAAAATTTTTAGGCTGCTACTATTGACTTTGGAGTGATTAATCAACTCATATAATATTAATTATTTAACTCTGAACTAAACTCAAACCTCAAAACTATTCGTTCTCAGCCGTTTTGGGTAATTTAAAGATAAAAATTAAGATTGAGCAATTAGGAATCTGCACCGATTAACTATCAAGTGTGAAAATTACGCCAAAATATGAGGCTGCGAACAACTCTAGTCAGGGAATGGCTCACGCATTTTTTCCCTCACCTGGAATAGTTCCGAGGTTGTGATTTAGCCGAGTTCACTCGCCCACCACCTGTAGCTTTAGCCACGAAATCTGCAGGAGCTCGCCCGCGCGCTCTAAATTTCACAGCCTGCAGATTTGCGCGCGCCGTCTGGGGCGAGAGCACCTCAGTCGTTCCATTCACCACGCGGCGGGACTGGGGGGTTGCGGCGTAAACTCAGAGCCAGCTCGTCTTCGCGGCGCTCGCCTCTGAGCCACTGCTTGATTGCTGTTTCAATGACTTTGCTGGGGTCATTCGTCAAGTGCTTAATTTGGTCGAGGAGTTCAGAATCTATATGGATAGATAGTTCCACTTTTTCTGAGGAACTGTGGGAGGGTATACTTGACTGGCTCATAGTTAAAAAATCCTAGTTTTAATTCTTAAGTTTCAATTCTTTTCATGACAACCGACTGGACTAGATATTTGCAGTCCCGGATTTGCACCCCACCTTTCCTCAACCGCTTAACAGCTTTCTGTACAATGAGACAGAGAAAAGTTTTTTCCTTTTGGGTGTCCGACCGAGCCCGGACACTTGAAGGGTAATAACTGATACTCTTGAGGTTTGTCTCAGTTGTGGTTTCATCTCAATCCCCAGTAAGAGGTTGAAGTAAGCACTCTACTCTTGCTTGTGTAATCATACAACAAAAAGTATCCTTTGCCGATTAGCTCTTCGATAAAAAACATGACTAACGTCCCTGTATCTCGCATTCGTAATTTTTCGATTATTGCTCACATCGACCACGGAAAATCGACCTTGGCAGATCGCCTGTTGCAGGCGACTGGGACTGTGCAGGCACGGGAGATGAAGGAGCAGTTTTTAGACAATATGGATCTCGAACGCGAACGCGGCATTACGATCAAGCTGCAAGCGGCTCGGATGAATTACACTGCCAAGGACGGTCAGGAGTACGTGCTGAATCTGATCGACACTCCCGGACACGTGGACTTTTCTTACGAGGTGTCGCGATCGCTCGCTGCTTGCGAAGGGGCGCTGCTGGTGGTAGACGCATCTCAAGGCGTGGAAGCACAAACCCTAGCAAATGTCTACCTTGCCTTGGGAAACAATTTGGAAATTATTCCTGTTTTAAATAAAATTGACCTGCCGGGGGCAGAACCGGAACGGGTAAAAGGGGAAATTGAAGAAATTATCGGTCTGGACTGTAGCGGGGCGATTGAGGCTTCGGCTAAGGAAGGAATTGGTATAGATGAGATTTTGGAGTCGATCGTCGAATTGGTGCCGCCGCCGCAGGATACTGTTGATAAACCGCTGCGGGCGCTAATTTTTGACAGTTATTACGACCCTTATCGGGGGGTAATTGTGTATTTCCGGGTGATGGACGGAAGCGTCAAAAAGGGCGATCGAGTTTTGTTGATGGTTTCGGGTAAGGAATATGTCATCGATGAATTGGGCATCCTTTCACCGACTCAAGTTCAAGTAGACGAACTGCACGCGGGGGAAGTTGGTTATCTGGGCGCGGCAATTAAAGCAGTAGCTGATGCTCGCGTTGGCGATACGATTACTTTGGTCAAAAAGCCAGCACCGGAGCCTTGGCCGGGTTATACAGAAGCAAAACCAATGGTTTTTTGCGGCTTGTTCCCGATCGATGCTGACCAATTTCCAGATTTGCGGGAAGCTTTAGAAAAACTCGAACTCAACGATGCGGCGCTTTCTTACGAACCGGAAACTTCGAGTGCGATGGGATTTGGTTTTCGCTGCGGTTTCTTGGGTTTGCTGCACATGGAAATTGTGCAAGAAAGACTGGAGAGAGAATACAATTTGGATTTGATTGTTACGGCTCCTTCTGTGGTTTATCAAATCACAACAATTAAAGGGGAAGTGTTAACAATCGACAATCCCAGCCACTTGCCCGATCCTCAGTATCGCGAGAAAATTGAGGAACCTTATGTGCGGGTAGAAATGCTGTCGCCAGAAACTTATGTGGGCGCGCTGATGGAACTATCTCAAAGTCGGCGGGGCATTTTTATGGATATGAAGTATCTGAGTCAAGGCCGAACTACGCTGGTTTATGAGTTGCCTTTGGCGGAGGTGGTGACTGACTTTTTTGACCAGATGAAATCGCGATCGCGCGGTTATGCGAGCATGGAGTATCACCTCATCGGTTATCGCGAAAATCCGTTGGTGAAAATGGACATTTTAATTAATGGCGATCCGGTTGATGCTTTGGCGATGATCGTACACCGGGATAAGGCTTACAATGTGGGTCGCGGGTTGACGGAAAAACTGAAGGAGTTGATTCCTCGCCATCAATTTAAAGTTCCGATTCAAGCAACAATTGGTGCGAAGGTGATTGCTTCGGAGCACATTCCGGCTTTGCGGAAGGATGTGTTGGCGAAGTGTTACGGCGGTGATATTTCGCGGAAGAAGAAGTTGCTGCAAAAGCAGGCGAAGGGTAAGAAGCGGATGAAGTCTGTCGGTACTGTGGATGTGCCGCAGGAGGCTTTTATGGCTGTGCTGAAGCTCGATCGAGATTCGTAATCTGTGTGGCCTTTTGTCAGGAACAGACAAGATGCCTGTTCCACAAAGAGTCATTTTTCTTGTAGTTATTGGCGATTACCTAGAACAGGCAAGATGTCTGTTCCACAAAGAGTTTGTTTTCTTGTGGGATGGGCATCTTGCCCGTCCCTGTGGGGGCCCAGAAACCGGGTTTTTTTCCCGAAAGACGCGTTACACACCGTAAATTCGGTAAAAAACCCGGTTTCTTTCTCGGAGTGCGTTCAGGACTGTTTAAATCCAGATAAATACAAAGAGTTAGGGAAGTTAGATTAAGAGCGATTCCCGACGGGATAACTACGCTTCACGCACTTTTGGACATGAAGGCCGATCGCCCTTTTGCAAATAAACTATCAGAGATTACTCATCATCATCATCATCATCATTATCTTGAACTACCTTACTACTTAAAAGTCCGAAAATCGCACCCACACCCATATTCCAAGTGCTATTGCAAGTCTCAAAAATGCGCTCTCGTTGCGGAGATGGCCGATCTTCCGTACTAATCCAGAAAGACACCCCTCCAGAAAAGAAGGTAATACAGATAACAGTGGCGAAGACGTACTGGAAAGGAGAGGGAGATTGAGGAAAAGTGTTTTTACGAGTCATTTTGGTAGATTTGGGTTTAGCAGGTGTCATATTTGGTTTAGCTTTCATAATTGCTACTTTCTTATTGGATATGTTTTAATCTTAAAGAGTAAAAGCTTGAAAGTCAGCCTGTGTATAGGTTTCAGTGAGTATGAGTTTGGTATGCGTTTAGGATGCGTTTGGTTGGCGAGCGCTTGCTACAATAGTTAAAACGTTCGTAACTTAGCTATGGCAGGGCGATCGCTCAAAGCATCTGACGCAGGAATCGAAAAAGCAGAAATAGCTCTCACCGACAAAGGCTGGAGTCGCCAAAACTTAGCTGATCGTGTTGTGATGGGGGAAGACAAAAGTCAAACGATAGGTATCGATATTCAAACAGTTCATAAATTTTTCACCCAAAAGGGTGTCAAGCCCCAGTATTTTGTTGCAATTTGCAATACTTTAGGATTGGATTGGCAAGAAATTAAAAATCTTAATACAACCACATCGCCCCAAATACCTTTACCAAATGACAATCCAACCGCAGAAGTAGAACAACCAAATATCAACTACAATAATCCATTTTTCCCTCGAAGTGGCAGGATAGACAAACCGCAATTTTTCTTTGGTAGAAAACGGGAAATTAGAACGGTATTTGATCTGCTCAATAGTGGCAGTAGCGTAGCAATCATTGGCGAAAGAGCGATCGGCAAAAGTTCTCTGCTACAAGCCATTTACCGAGAAGCACCAATTCAACTCCGTGAGCCTCGCAAACCCATTTACCTAAACTTAGAAGATGTTTACGATGAAAATGACTTTTACGGTGCTTTGTGCAGATTAACGGGTATCGAGAAAGCAAAGGGCACTGAGTTATCACGGGCTTTAGATTCGCCCCAATTCCGATTCCTGTTGCTTTTAGATGAAGTCGAAAACATGATCTGGGATGGATTTACTAACCAAGTACGCAGCCAATTGCGGGGTTTGGCCTATGGAAGTGACGCACCTTTGCGTCTAGTTGTCGCCGCCTGCACCTCTCTCGATACCCTGTTTCCTGATAGTCAAGATAAAAAATCTCCTTTCCAAGGGATTTGCATTGAGGAAAATCTGAAGCAATGGGATGAAAAAATCTGCCGTGAATTTATTGCTAGTCGCCTCCAGGCTGACTGGTTAACACCTGTTGCTCAGCCCGTGAGTTTTACTCAGGCAGAAATTGCGGGGTTAATTGCTGAAAGTGGCGGCTATCCTCAGAAATTGATGCAGTTGTGCTATCAAACTTATGCCCGTTATATCAACTAGGACTTACACATGGGGGCCCAGAAACCGGGTTTTTTACGAAAATATTTCGTTAGAGAATCGCAGATTCGGTAAAAAACCCGGTTTCTCACCACCCGTGCGTAAGTCCTGTTTATTCATCCCCACCTATTTATGATTCAAAACGATCGCCCCGTTCCTCGGTTAGATTTAGCTCCCAAACTGAAGCGCCCTCTTTCTTTGTGGAATCCTTTAGATTACCTGCGATTGTTATATTGGGTGTTTTTCTTTCCTCAAGCTTTGCGGTGGTATGAGTCTACCTTTGGTGGTGAATCTAATTTCCAAGACGCCAAAACCTGGCGAGAAAAGTGGGAGTGGTTGCGTCAAAATTCTGTCCAGCGTCAGTTAATTCTACAAGCCTTGATGTTAATCATTGTTATCCCCGTAGGCTTGAGTAGATTTTTCGAGGAAATAGGCATTTCTATCTCTTTGTTCGGCGTGGCGTTCGGCGTGGCCTTGGGCGTGGTGTTGGGCGTGGTGTTGGGCGTGGGGTCCGGCCTGGCGTCGGGCGTGGGGTCCTGCGTGGCGTGGGGCGTGGGGTTGGGCGTGCCGTCGGGCATAGCATCGGACGTGGGGTTGGGCATAGCGTCGGGCATAGCGTCGGGCGTGCGGTTGGGTGTGGGGATGGGCGTGATCTCCGGTGTGGGGTTGGGCATGGCCTCCGGCGTGGCGTTCGACGTGGCGTCCGCCGTGGCCTCCGGCGTGGCGTCCGCCGTTGCGTTCGGCGTGTTCTTCGGCGTGTTCTTCGGCGTGCCGTCCGCCTTGGCGTCTGTCGAGGCGTTCGGCGCGGCGCCCGGCGCGGCGTCCGCCTTGGCGTCCGCCTTGGCGTTTTTCGTGGCGTTCGGCGTGACGTTGGGCGTGGCGTCCGCCTTGGCGATCCCACGTCCTGAAAATTGGCTTTTCGCTTTACCGTTTACCTTACTCCAGCGTCAACAGCAAAATAGACAATTTCCCCACACTACCCCACTTCCCCTTCCCTACCTGTCTTTTCAAATAGGTAATTGGCTGAGGCGGGATTGGGAAACAGGATTGCACAACATTAACCAATTACTACGATTTACCCTTCAGTTTATCCCTATTGTTAAAGCTGTAAATCGTGTACTGGCAGAGACACCAAAAGACCAACTCATCTATCGCGTCGCTCAATTATCAGAAGATCCTTATGATTGGGATTTGGTGCGTTTTGCCTCAGCTTCTCTGGGTGAAGTAATGAAGTCACAAGCAGTAAAAGGTTTGTTCTTAAAGCTACCTTATCCACAACAAATTCAAGCTCGTTTTCAAACAGAAATTCGTTTAAATACTCCTACCCGTGCCTCTGCCGCTGGTTTCTGGTATCTCCACGAGCAAAAACCAGATAAAGCTACAGAGGCTTTCGCTGTAGTGCGAGATCTGCTTTATGGAGAGGAGATGTTTACCTTAGCGCAGATTCTCACAGATTTTCACCAAACAGCAGAACTAGCCGAGATTGCTTCCCTGAAGCTGCCTGCTTCCCCCAATCCACCTCTGCTGCGTGAGACTACTTGGGAAGCAATTGCCTCTCTACGGCGGGTAATTGCCGAGGTTCAAGTCGTCCAGAATAGCGTATCTCGTTCTGCCCGTTCCCTTGCCCTCAACCGAGCATTAGGCGAACTTGAAACTATCCTCGATAGTCCAGATATTATACCAAAATGTGAACGAAATTTAATTATTCAAACTGCCCAAAAATGGCAAGAAATATTACTGCAAGTGACCGGGAAAATCGGAGATATTTCCATTACTCAACCAGTCAGTATCCCCTATATAATTGGCGATCCAGTCCAAGGCAATCTATTTGTCGGCCGCGAAGACATCATCAGAGACCTAGAGGAGGTGTGGGTAAAAGGCAATCCGGTTCAATCTGTGGCACTCTACGGTCATCGGCGCATGGGAAAAACTTCGATTTTGTTGAATGCTAGCAACTGCTTAGGCTCAAAAGTACAGGTGGCTTATGTCAATTTGCTGCGGGTAGGAGATTGCTCTCAAGGAGTCGGCGAACTGCTAATATTCATCACCGATGCCATTGCCAAAACCGTCAAGATTCCACCTCCTGCCGATCGCGATTTACTCGATTTACCCTATGTCACTTTTGGACGCTACATCGAACAAGTAATAGCAAATGTAGAAAGTGGATTGATCGTTGCTTTAGACGAGTTTGAAAAAATTGAAGAATTGATAGACGCTGGGAACATCGATCGAGGTTTTATCGGTTTTTTGCGAGGGATGGTGCAAATGAGTTCTAAAGTAGCCTTTGCTTTTGCCGGATTGCACACCTTAGATGAAATGACAGAGGATTATTTCAATCCTTTTTTTGCTAGCATTATCCCCATCCGAGTAGGTTTCCTGAGTCTTGGTGCAACTCGCCAAGTTTTAGCCAATCCCGATGATGATTTTCTCCTCGACTACAAACCAGAAGCCCTCGATCGCATTTACGAACTAACTCACGGCCAACCCTACCTCACGCAATTGGTAGGATTTCTGTTAGTCCGCCTCTACAACGATCGAGTATTTGAAATGGGACGCCCCCGCGATCCAATGTTTACACTAGAAGACGTAGCAACTGTCATCAACGACACAGAATTCTTCACCCGAGGTCGCTACTATTTTACAGGAGTTTGGGGTCAAGCAGCGCAAGGCGCATCGGGACAACAGGAGATTTTAAAAGCCTTAGCACCTCACTTACAAGGAATGAATCTCGACAGGCTGAGTCAAGAAACAGAGATGGATGAGACAAGTTTACTGGAAGCACTAAAAACTCTCGAACGCCACGATGTGGTTCGAGAAGTTGATGGTTGCTACTGTATTACTGTCGAACTATTCCGCCGCTGGGTTCAGATGTCATTGGGAGGGAAGGGATAGTTAGTTATCCCTTTGAGTATTCGGCGCTTGAAACCAATCCTACACAAACACTCGTCCCAGCAGAGGGAGGCTAAGAGACAAGCTATAAAATTAATCTTACTATTAGACCAAATATTTACATTATTGGCAGTCCTAACGGTTAAAGTAAAACTACAGTTTTTCCGAGATTATTACCCTATTTTTTAGAATGTTTTGAATATGTAAATGCAGATGCGATCGCCGCCGGAATGTCCCAATTCAAGCCAGAGTCAGTCGCCATCCTCGCAGGACGCTTAATGATACAAAGACTGCGAACTTTATCAGACTCTGGCACCGATTTCGCCTTCGAGACCACTTTAGGCGATCGTAACTTTGGTCGATTCTTGAGAAACTGTAAAGCTAAAGGCTAGACAATCAACCTGATTTAGTTCGGGCTGCAATCTCCAGAAATCGCAATTGAACGAGTGCAACGCAGGGTTGAAAGTGGCAGACATTCTATTGCCGAAATCGACATAATTTCTCTCCTATAGCTTTTCAGAGAAGTCGACCCTGGTTTTTTCAAATAAGCCCGTGAAGCGCAGCTATCCCCTAGCGCATCGCCCAACCTCAGACCGAAGTCATCAAATAACCAATAACCACTAACAAATAACCTAACTAATGTCAAGAGTGTTTTTTCGGAAATATTAAAGCTTAAATAAAAATTGCTACCGACATTTGCGAATTATAGCACTTTGTTCCAAGTATTTGAAAATGCTAAGTTAATTAAAGATTTTATAAAAGTGACGCATAAGTCTTTACATTGTCGATCGCAATTTTGTTATTCTATTAGAAAGTTTCATTCGAGCGACTGAATTTTTGTACTCCAGTCCTACCCCTAAACAGAACGGCAGTTTCCACAATGAGAATTTTAGTCACAGGCGGTGCGGGTTTCCTCGGTTCTCACCTAATTGATCGCTTAATGGCCCAAGGACATGAGGTAGTCTGCCTGGATAATTTTTACACCGGGACTAAACGCAATATCCTCAAATGGCTGGACAACCCGTATTTTGAGCTGATCCGCCACGACATCACGGAACCTATTCGGTTAGAGGTAGATCAGATTTACCATCTGGCTTGTCCCGCTTCCCCAATACACTATCAGTACAACCCTGTCAAGACAATTAAAACAAACGTCATCGGCACGATGAATATGTTGGGATTGGCCAAACGGGTAAAAGCAAGATTCTTTCTCGCTTCCACTTCCGAAGTGTACGGAGATCCTGACGTTCATCCACAAACAGAAGATTATCGTGGCAACGTTAATTGTATCGGGATCAGATCGTGTTATGACGAAGGGAAGCGAGTAGCTGAAACCTTATCTTTTGATTACCATCGTCAAAATGGGGTAGACATTCGAGTTGTGCGAATCTTCAATACCTACGGCCCCCGGATGTTGGAAAATGACGGTAGAGTAGTGAGCAATTTTATTGCTCAAGCTTTGCGGAATCAACCGCTCACTGTATACGGCGACGGCTCCCAAACCCGGAGTTTTTGCTACGTTTCTGATTTGGTGGAAGGATTTATTCGTTTGATGAATAGCGACCAAATCGGACCGATGAATTTGGGGAATCCCGGCGAATACACTATATTGGAACTGGCACAAAAAATTCAAAACACGATTAATCCAGGGGCAGAAATTATTTTTAAACCGCTGCCAGAAGACGATCCAAAACAGCGACAACCGGATATTACTCGTGCTAAAAATTGGTTGGGGTGGGAGCCAACTGTGCCACTTGATAAAGGTTTAGAGTTGACTATAAAGGATTTTCGCGCTCGCATAGAGGGAAACCAAAAGTAGAGACTGGGAGAGGGGGAGACTGGGAGAGTGGGGGAGAGAAAAAATCTTCCTTATTCCCAATTCCAAATTCTCGATTTGCGATTACCAATTCCTATCTGATTTTTTTACTAACTTTGAGGACATTTGTATGCATGTTTGCGTCATCGGTACAGGATATGTTGGCTTAGTCACCGGCACTTGTTTGGCCCACATCGGCCACCACGTGATTTGCGTAGACAACAACGAAGAAAAAGTTAAATTAATGAAGTCTGGACAGTCGCCTATTTTTGAACCCGGACTGTCTGAATTAATGTCCTCTGGATCTGCGTCTGGCAATCTAGAATTTACTTCGGATTTAGCAGCCGGAGTGGCTCACGGGGACATTTTGTTTATTGCCGTGGGGACGCCTCCTTTGCCTACTGGGGAAAGCGATACTCGCTACGTGGAAGCGGTTGCTCGTGGAATTGGAGCTCACCTCGACGGCGATTACAAAGTCATTGTCAATAAATCTACGGTTCCCATCGGTTCCGGGGACTGGGTGCGGAGGATTGTCCTCGACGGTTTGGCGGAACGTCAAAAAGCTCAAACTAATGATGCGGCTACGGGTGAGGAAGTAGCCGCAAAAAAAGGTGTGGTATTTGATGTAGTTAGCAACCCGGAGTTTTTGCGGGAGGGCTGTGCTGTTTTCGATACTTTTAATCCCGATCGCATTGTTCTCGGCAGCAACTCTCGGCGGGCTATGGATATGATGCTACAGTTATACCGGCCGATTGTCGATCGCAAGTTTGCAGAAAATCAGTCTTTGCCGGAGGTTCCTGTGGTGATGACTGATATCAGTTCAGCGGAGATGATTAAGTACGCAGCTAATGCTTTTTTGGCTACGAAGATTAGCTTTATTAATGAAGTTGCTAATATTTGCGATCGCGTCGGTGCAGATGTTAGTCAAGTTGCCCGAGGTATCGGCTTAGATTCACGGATTGGCAACAAGTTTTTGCAAGCTGGCATTGGTTGGGGCGGTTCTTGTTTCCCCAAAGATGTCTCAGCTTTAGTTCACACTGCTGACGATTACGGCTACGAGGCACATTTGCTGAAAGCAGCAGTGGAAGTTAACGAACGCCAGCGGTTCATTGCTATTGAAAAGTTGCAGCACGTTTTGAAGATTCTCAAAGGTAAAACTGTCGGACTTTTGGGTTTGACTTTCAAGCCGGATACTGACGATTTGCGGGATGCTCCAGCGCTGATTTTAATCGAGAATTTGAATCGGTTGGGAGCGAAAGTTAAAGCTTACGATCCGATCGTTTCTCAAACTGGGATGCGTCACGGTTTGTCGGGAGTTTTGGTAGAAACTGACCCGGAAAGGTTGGCCGACGGTTGCGATGCTTTGGTGTTGGTGACGGACTGGGAACAGTTTCGCAATTTAGATTACGATAAAATGGCGAAGTTGATGAATCATCCAGTGATGATTGATGGCCGCAATTTCTTAGACAAGAAGGCTTTAGAAGCGGCTGGTTTCCAATATGTGGGGATTGGAAGGTAAAGAAGAGTTTTGAGTAGAATCTCTATTTCGTAGGGTGCGCCGAAGCGCACCTTACATTGATTTTGCTGGTGGCAAACAATCGCGGGTTTACTCGCGCCGACTGCTTTAAAAATTTTCCATCAATGTTTTTTGTTGAGCGTAAACATCTCGTAGCTGTTGCAGCGCTGAGGCAGAAATTACCGATTTAACTGTAGCAACTAATTTGCCCCACTCAAGCAAGCTGTCAACTGAAACAGCGGCTTTGAAGTTATACATATAGAATTTAGTCCAAAAATCTGGTGCTTGTGTCCGTTTCCAGCGTTTGTACCAGGCGACAAAATCTTGCGCACAGGGCGGTTTTACTTCTAGGATTGGGGGGAAATCAGCGTAGCTGACAAATCGACTGAGGCCTTTGGCATGAACATACACCACGTTGTGGCAGCAATCGATCCGGTATATCTGTTCAGGTGAGATGTTGAACAGGAGTGCCACTGTTTCTTCGGTGACAAATCTCGATCGCGGATTGACGATCGACGATTTGTGAATAATTTTTGATGCGCCGATCGCTGACGATCTTAGCTGATTTTCTGATATCATTGTAGTTGCATCTGGTGGTGGTAGCTAAATCTATCTCTGCTAAGTGCGATCGACAGAAATTATCTGTCGGGATTAATTTTAACTGGCGATCGTCTTTAGTTTGCAGACCGGGGGCGATCGCTTTTTGATATATTATACTAAATCCAAAATTTTGTAAATAGTGAATATGAGCAAAGGCTTAGTCAGATTGCGGGTTCGAGAGTTGGCTGCCGAGAAGGGATGGACGCTCAAGGAAGTTGCGGAGCGATCGGGCGTGGGCTACAGTACGATTAGCAATTATGCTCGTTCTCAGGGGATGGCAATGGTTGACTTTGCAGCAGTCCACAAGTTGGCTCGAACTTTTGATGTGATGATTGAGGATTTCGTGGTAATCCTAGAAAAATAGTTGAAAGTTTTGCCTAAATTCAAGGTTTTAGCGCTCGACCAAAAGCAGATGCGAACAAATAGTTTAACCTGCGATACTAATTCACAGATGCGATCAACAGAGCCTCCCAAAGACTCCCTCAAACCATGCCCAAGCCAAAAAAGACCCCCGCCAAAACCTACACTGAAATCAACCTCAGCGACCCCCAATACTACTTCAACCGAGAACAAAGCTGGCTAGAATTCAACAACCGCGTGCTCCACGAAGCCCTCGACCCCCGCACGCCCCTCTTAGAAAGACTCAAATTTCTCGCTATTTTTAGCTCCAACCTAGACGAATATTTTATGGTGCGCGTGGGCGCCCTCAAACAACAAGTACACGCAAAAGTCAGCAAATTAACCTCCGACGGCCGCACCCCCCAACAACAGCTAGATGCCCTGAACAAGCGGCTTTTGCCGATGGTTACTCAGCAGCACTCGTATTTTGAGCAAACCCTGCGGCCGAAACTAGCAGCAAGCGAAATCTACATTCTTGACTACATTGACCTCAATCAAGAACAGCGCAATTACTTGCACCGCTACTTCAAAGAACAAGTATTTCCCGTACTCACTCCCCTAGCAGTTGACCCCAGTCACCCATTCCCCTACCTTTCAAATCTCAGCCTCAATTTAGCAGTAGTAGTCAGGGACCCCGACACCCGGGAAGAATTGTTTGCCCGCGTCAAAGTACCGCAGGTTTTGCCGAGGTTTGTGCCGCTGCCGGGGGATTTGCAGTGGCAGCAGAGGGGCAAATCTCCTGTTTGGACTGGCGTGCCCCTAGAACAGGTGATTGCCCACAATTTAGAAGCTTTGTTTCCGGGGATGGACGTAGAGGAATATCACCCGTTCCGCATTACTCGCAATTCCGATTTGACGGTGGAGGAAGATGAGGCAGAGGATTTGCTGCTGGCAATAGAACAGGAGCTCCGCAAGCGCCGGTTTGGAGGTTCTGCGGTGCGGATGGAAATTCAAGCGATTATGCCGCCTGCGCTGCGAGATATGCTCATGGAGGAGCTGGATATCGGTGAGCAAGATGTTTACGTCGTAGAGGGGCTGCTAGGCCTCAAGGATTTGATGTCTTTTGTGGGGCTGCCGGTGCCGGAACTGAAAGACCCGCCTTGGACTCCGGTTGTGCCGCCGCGATTGCGGAACTCGGAATCGGCAAGGATTTTAGACAAATCGAGGTTGGATGCTGAAGAGGGCGAGGATATTTTCACCACCATCCGGCAGGGGGATTTGATGCTGCACCATCCCTATCACTCGTTTGCTGCGACGGTACAGCGGTTTATTACTGAGGCGGCGCACGATCGCTCCGTGTTAGCGATTAAGATGACTTTATACCGCACTTCGGGTGATTCGCCGATCGTCAGCGCCTTAATTCAAGCAGCGGAAAACGGCAAGCAGGTAGCGGTTTTAGTAGAGCTCAAAGCTAGGTTTGACGAAGAAAATAATATTAATTGGGCTCGCAAGTTAGAACAAGCGGGAGTCCACGTAGTTTACGGTTTGGTGGGACTCAAAACCCACACCAAAATTGTGATGGTAGTGCGTCGCGAGGAAGGGTATATCCGCCGCTATGTCCACATCGGCACCGGCAATTACAATCCCAAAACAGCCGGACTCTATACCGATGTGGGTTTGTTGAGTTGTCGCGAGGATTTGGGATCGGATTTGACGGATTTGTTTAATTATTTGACTGGTTATTCCCGACAGGTATCTTATCGCAAATTATTGGTGGCACCGGTCAATATGCGCGATCGATTTTTAGCTTTAATCCGGCGTGAGGCAGAATTCTGCCGCTTGCAGGCCGAAAGCGGTATCAGTAGCTGCGGCCGCATTGTCGCTAAAATGAACGCTTTAGTAGACCCTCAAATCATTGTTGCTTTGTACGAAGCTGCACAGGCGGGAGTTAAAATTGACTTGATTATTCGGGGGATTTGCTGTTTGCGTCCCGGCGTTGAGGGTGTTAGCGAAAATATCAGAGTTATCAGTATTATCGGTCGCTTTTTAGAGCATTCTCGGATGTTTTATTTTTTCAACGGTGGGGATGAAGAGGTGTATATTGGTTCTGCGGATTGGATGCAGCGCAATCTCACAAGACGGGTTGAGGCGATAGTTCAAGTGGAAGATCCGACAATTGCCAAGGAATTGCAAGAAATTTTGGGAGTAATGCTGGCGGACAACCGCCAAGCTTGGGATTTGCAGTCTGGGGGACACTACTCTCAGCGGCGGCCACCTGCTAATTGCCCGGAAGTGAGCTCTCAGCAAATTTTGATGGATATGGTGATGAATTAGTCAGTTGACAGTTGACAGTTGACAGTTGTCAGCGGTTATTGGTCAAATTTGCAGTTGACAGTTGTCAGTGGTTATTGGTCAAATTTGCAGTTAGTCGTTGTCAGTTCTTGTTAGCTATTAAGCTGTAATGCATTTAATTTTAACTTTTAGGGCGGGCATCTTGCGCGCCCTAAAAGTTTTAATACACCGAAATATGCAGATTAAATGCGCGACAACTAACAACTGCCAACTGCCAACTGTCAACTGTCAACTGTCAACTGTCAACTGTTAAAAGTGCGCTTGAATTCTTCTAAGAGATCGTCAATTTCTTCGATCGCCTGACTCACATCTATTCTCAGGGCTCCCAAGTCCGATCGATCTAACAGCCGCACGAGGGATTCCCGCTTGACTTCGATCTCTGCTACGCGCTCTTTGATTGTTTGTGCATCCATGGTTTTTTGCCTTTGCTACTATTAACAAAAATATTTGACATTCTCCTCTGCGAACAGACGGAGATTCTTAATTCACCGACCTACCTTTTTGGGCAAATCCTTCACTTTTTTTATAGGGGAAGTGATGAACCTGCTCATGGTTTTTGAGTCTGTGTTATAGTTTGATTGTACATCAAAACCTCAGCCAAACTCCAGCCACATTTTAACGTAAAAAAGGCGGACGTTTGGTATCTGCGGGTTTATTTTTCATCATTCCAGCTAAAAATCGCTTCAGGGCCTTCTCCCGGTTTTTCATAAAAGCAGCCCAAAATCCCGGTTGATATTCATCCATCGTCTTGGCTAGGGCCCAGACATCGATCGCTAAGATATTATAAAGCCTTTCATCTTCGCGTTTGAGCGAGTTAATCTGCTCCAAAACCGCCTTGTTTGCTCCAGCAGTTTGTTTGTCTTCGTCTTTAATCATGTCCGAAAAATGGTTGAAAGGGCAAGAGTGTCGATCGCGATCGCCACTCTGTATACTTTGATGATACTGCCGATCTCGATTGCCTTCTGGAACCAACGCCGCGCAATTAACACGGATATTTACCGATGGCGTGCCCGGGCGAGTCCGGCAGGATAAGCTTCTGAACCTAGAGACAAGACTGTGGATGCACACCGCTCCCGCGCTCATAGATGCTAGCAGTTTTTACAGGTCTTTTGGCAAAAAAACTAAATTTATTCAAGACTTTTTGACAGATAATAATTAAAGTATATTATTTCTGTCCGACTACTTACCTCACTAATATGTTACGTAAAATTTCTTTAGCAAACCTAGCCTTAGTTGTGGGCGGTATTATAGCAGCAGTCGGTTTCGGAGCCTACTTCACAGACAGACCTACTCTGAACCTAGCCGGTTTTTTTTATGGAATTCCGCTGTTGCTGGGAGGTTTGGCCCTGAAAGCGGCCGAACTCGAACCAGTGGATTTCACCGAACCTACCTCTGCTGAAGTTCTCCTCCTGCGAGAAAGTCAGGCGACAGATACTCAAAACCAAGTCCGCAAAGATGTCACCCGATTTCGCTACGGCCAACAAGCGCACTTAGATGATGCTTTGGAGCGCTTGGGCCTGGCCCCGACAGACGAGGAACGGCCCCTCCTGCAAGGGTTGCGGGAAGTTGATGTTGATGGTGCTTATGGGTTAATTCTAGAGTTTTATTCGCCACTAATGCCGATCGAAGTCTGGGAAGAAAAGCAAGACAAAATAGCTACTTTTTTTGGGCCGGGTTTGCGCGCACAAGTGAGTCAAAAGGCTGGTGACAAAATTGAAGTGGCTCTCATTAAAAATACTCAAGCTTAAAGTAGTCTTAACTTTTGAGTGCGTGAATTTTGAAGTCATCAATTAAACATTAATCCTGCATCAGCTTAGATACTGATTTTAGCGACAGCTTGAAATCTGTCGCTATCAACATAAACTAAACCCGCAATTGGGCGATCGCGCAAATTAGATTTTCCTTAATTACAATAATAGTTGAGAACCGATCGGCAATCTTAAATCAGGAGAAGCACAAATGGTTTCGTCCCAAAGCAGGATAGGTATTATCGGCGCCGGAACATCAGGAGCTTATCTGGCAATTCTGCTGATTCAACAAGGGTTTCAAGTTGACTTGTTTGAAAAAGCACCCCATCCGCGCACCGATGGCTGTGGTATCCTGATCGTACAAGCAGGTATGCAAGCACTTCATCAAGGCAACCCTGAAATCACCTAAAAAATTATCCACTCAGGCGATCCGGTTAAATTATTCGAGTTTCGCAACCTCCGCGGCGGTGTCATCAATTCCGAACCCGTCACCTACGAATAAAATGAACTCCCAGGAATGCTGGTACACCGCAAAGCTATTCTAGAAGCACTCCTCGACAAGTTACCCCCTGACTGTATTCATTTTAATGCAGAATTAGCATCGATCGCCCAAACCGAACACAGTGCGATCGCCCACTTCAAAGATGGCAGTAAATGGGAAGGCGATCTTTTAATTGGTGCAGATGGAATCGTCTCAAAGGTTCGTCAGTATATAGTTCCAGGTGTTGAACTATTCTATTTAGGCGATATTGTGTGGCGAGGAATAGTCGAAGATCGCAGCTTCTGTCCAGAAGGAAACTTTTTTGTTTATGTACGCGGCCGAGGAATTTATGCCAACTTCTTTCACATTGGTGGAGGTCGCACTCATTGGGGTTTCTTTATTGAAAAAGAGCGCACAGACTCCGAAATCGGGAAACTACAACCTAATAATATTACCATTCCTCCCCAAGAACTAGCAAAACTCCCAGATGATGCGCGAAATGTGATTGAATCAACCCCTGTGGAAAATATTTTCTGTCGTTTTTCCTATGACATTGACCCCCTGCCAAAAATCTATGATGGTCGTGTTATCTTAATTGGAGATGCGGCCCACGCCAAAAGTTCCACACGCGCTAGAGGTATGACTTCCGGTTGGGAAGATGGTCTGTGTTTAGCAAAACATCTCAGAGATAGTGCTAATATTGCCGAAGCGCTAGAAAATTTTCAAGCTGAAAGATTACCTATTGTCCATGAATATCAACGCACTAGCCGTGAAATGAGCCTGAAAATAGGTCGTCGTTAGCCCAATAAAAAATCATCAATATACCCAGATACCCGACTTTTTGAAGAAATCGGGTATTTCAGAAAAAAGCATTTTACTCGATCGCGTTTTGTAAACAAAGTGGAGGCTGATTTAATGAGTAACGCTCCTGTAATTCGTCAAGATACCGTCAACCCTCTCAACTCTCCCGATTTTGATAAAGTTCCTGAGATTTTTACCCGTCATATTGGTACTTGGCAAGGTGCATTTATTAAGACTGATACTCGCGGACATTTTTCTCGCAGCTTCTTCGGTAATTTTACCATCTTGATTGAGGGAAGTCACTACCAACAAGTTAATAATTATAAATTTTCAGATGGTTCTCGCCGGCAGCTTAATTTTCAAGGGGAATTTGAAGAACGGATTCTGAAATTGTCTTCTAGCAGTTATTCGGATTTTTCGGCGATCGTTTGGGATGCAGGCAAGGAAACAGTTTGCTTTCGGGCAACTAAAACCGAAGATAACGCACTGATAACCTTCGTTGAAACAATGACATTACTCAGCGAAAATCAGCGAGTTCGTAGCACTCAAGTCTTTTAAAATGGCATTTTCGCTGGTATCTCCTTTATTGAGGAAATACGTTTGTAGTCGAAGCAACAACTGCATCTTCTTCTTTCTCTTCATTTGCGTTCTTAGCGCCTTCGCGGTTCATTTAATCCTACTCCATAAGCGCTCGGATTTTAAAAAACCGGTTAATTCATATTGGCAAACAAGCGAGAACGAGTAATAAAACGCTCTCCATCCGGCCCTTCTAGGGAAAAATCGCTACCTCCGGGCCCCGCTGCCACGTCTATAATTAACTGCGTGTGCTGCCAATATTTGTATTGCTGCGCTGCAATATAAAAGGGACAACCGCCTATTTCGCCGAGCAATATGTCACCATCACCGATTATCAATTCGCCATCGGGAAAGCACATGGGGGAACTACCGTCGCAGCAGCCGCCGGATTGGTAAAACATCAATTCTCCGTGTTGAGTTTTGAGATAGTTAATTAATTTTAAAGCGGATTCTGTTGCGGTAACTTTTGCAGTTTCCATTGCAGTCTGTTTGTGTAGCAATTTTATTTGGTTTATGAATGAGATTTTTTTATGAACCGCAGAGGGCGCAAAGGACGCAGAGAAAGAGAGGAAAGAGAGAAAGAAGGAGTTGACGAATCCTTGAAGTTTGTCTTTCTTCTTTCTTCCTTCCCAATGACTAAAACCTTAGAAAAAACCTAAAGCTTTGGGGCTGTAGCTGATTAACAAATTCTTAGTTTGCTGGTAGTGATCTAACATCATTTTGTGATTTTCGCGACCGATTCCAGATGATTTGTAGCCGCCGAATGCTGCGTGCGCGGGATACAAATGATAGCAGTTTGTCCACACGCGGCCTGCTTGAACGGCGCGGCCCATGCGGTAGGCGGTGTTGATGTCGCGAGTCCAAACTCCGGCACCTAAACCGTAGAGAGTATCGTTGGCAATTTCTAATGCTTCGGCTTCGTCTTTGAAGGTGGTGACTGCTAATACTGGGCCGAAGATTTCTTCTTGGAAAATTCGCATTTTGTTGTTTCCTTTGAAGACTGTCGGCTGGAAATAATACCCGTCTTGCAAGTCGCCGGATAAGATGTTTCTTTCGCCGCCAACCAGGCATTCTGCGCCTTCGGCGTGACCGATTTTGACGTATTCGGCGATTTTTGCCATCTGGTTGACGGAGACTTGCGCGCCGAGGGCGGTTGTCGGATCTAAGGGGTTGTCTTGTTTGATTTGGCGGATGCGATCGATCGCCCTTTCCATGAATCGATCGTAGATTGACTCCTGAATTAAGGCGCGGGAGGGACAGGTGCACACTTCGCCTTGATTGAAGGCAAACATGACTAATCCTTCGACTGCTTTGTCGAGGAATTCGTCGTCTTGGGCGCAGATATCTTCAAAGAAAATGTTGGGGGATTTGCCGCCTAGTTCTAGGGTGACGGGGATGACGTTTTGGGAGGCGTATTGCATGATTAGCCTGCCGGTGGTGGTTTCGCCGGTGAAGGCGACTTTGGCAATCCGAGGACTGGTGGCGAGGGTTTTGCCGATTTCGGCGCCTGGCCCGTTAATGACGTTGATAACGCCGTCTGGTACTAAGTCGGCGATGATTTCCATCAGTACCAAGATTGAGGCGGGGGTGGGGCCTGCTGGTTTGAGGACGACGCAGTTGCCGGCGGCGAGGGCTGGGGCGAGTTTCCAGGCGGCCATTAATATCGGGAAGTTCCAGGGGATGATTTGTCCGATGACGCCTAGGGGTTCGTGGAAGTGGTAGGCGACGGTGGTTCCGTCGAGTTCGCCGATCGACCCTTCTTGAGCTCGGATGCAGCTTGCGAAGTAGCGGAAATGGTCGATCGCCAGCGGTATGTCTGCGAGGCGGGTTTCGCGAATTGGTTTACCGTTGTCCCAGGTTTCGGCGATGGCGAGGCGATCGAGGTTTTCTTCGATTCGATCGGCAATTTTGTGTAAAACCCGCGCCCTGTCTGCTGGGGAAGTCTTACCCCACTTGTCTTTCGCGTCGTGGGCGGCATCCAGTGCCAATTCTACATCCTCGGCGGTCGATCGGGGAACTTGACAAATTGATTTTCCTGTAATTGGAGACAGGTTTTCCGAGTATTTCCCTTTCACCGGCGCTACCCACTTACCGCCGATAAAGTTGTCGTAGCGAGTTTGAAAAATCGACTGACTGCCGGATTGAACAGGTGCTGCTACTACCATTTTATTTCCTGATTAAAATTTGTTTTCGCGGACGCTTAAAATCTCTTGCATATCAACTATCGTCTATTTTCCTGAAGTTCGGTTAATTTATATACAAAATTTTACATTTTTAAATTATTTTGCAGTCCCTGTAGGGGCGGGGTCACCAACAATCTCATGCTAAAATCAACTATCTCAAAAACCCGCATCCACTAACGCTAAATACTATTCATTAACTGTGTCGCAGCGGAAGTTATATCCGAAATTTAGTACCTTTGCCAGCTTGCAATAAACACTTTAACTCTCCTTTTTTCTGCTCTACAATTATCCGATAGCCGAGAGGAATTATTGACGAGATGGCTGGTTCTGGCAACCCACAAGGGAGCAGAAAGTGGCGCTGTGACATATTTTTTTGCTAATTGCCATATTGTTGTTATCACCAACCTCACTATAAATCCCCTGAGTATCAACCACCTCAGTGCCAATCCAAATCACAAATTTAAATTTAATGGATTGCAACTATTACAACTGTTGCGCTGACTATTCTAAAACATCGCTCGCGTGATTGATAATATTTAGGAAAGCTTGATTTATCGGAGCTGCATAATGCTCAATCCGTGGCAAATCTCCGATTTATTTCATCAGTTTGATGCCTAGTCGTCCCTCACAAATAATCACTTTTTTTAAATTTGTCCCCGAAGGTAAAACCTTCGCAGCGTTTTATTGCTAAAATTGAAAACAATAGTAAATAAGTGCATTCATCATTATCAATGTGAGAATATTGCATAATATTTATTGTAATTGCTCAACTAGGGGAAAAAAGGGAGCCATGAATAGAGAGGGCTTGTTGAATAGCTTGATAAGCAG
>NZ_JAUBQX010000109.1:0-2972 GCF_036701505.1 Microcoleus sp. Pol11C2 | reverse complement strand
GTTGCGTTGTAACTTCCGCCGTCCGACACGCTGACTCCTATTAAACCAGGAACAATGCTGTCGGCGATCGCCACATTGGTTGCCGCACTCGGCCCACTGTTAGCCGCCGTAATGGTGTAGGTGACACTTGAGCCTGCCGCCGCAGTAGCGGGCCCGGTTTTGCGCGTAACTACATCGGCAATATTGTTCGTGATAGTGGTGGTGACTCGCGCCGACGGGCTGCTGCCGCTGTTGTTGGCGGGTACGGGATCGATCGTGTTGCTGCTGCTGAATACACTGTTTGTAATAGCGCCGAGTGTAGTTGGGGCCGTAACAGTTACGGTGCGGGTCTGGCTGGCCCCAACAGCTAAATTCGGAATACGCCAGGAGACCAATCTCGTTGTCGGGTTGAAAGTGCCGCCGCTGTCGGCACTGCCAAATACTGCCCCTCGGGGCAGTTGGTCTTCAACTAGCACATTTTCGGCCGGGTTCGGGCCATTATTTACTGTCGTAATTGTGTAAGTAATGGGGCTGCCCGGTGCCGCAGCGGGCGGGCCTTTTTTCGTTGTCGCAACATCTGCTGTAGTAAGCGGCACGTCTATAGTTTGGATAGACAAAGTGCGAACGTCGTGAATATTTGTTGCGTCTCCCGTTGAACCTGCAAAACCAAATTTAAATGTTGCGGGGATTCGCCCGTTTATTGCCTCTAAATCGCTAATGTCGATAATAGTCTCGCCCGGATCTGTAAACGAACCATTATTGTTGAGATCAAAGCTAACAGTAAGCTGACGACGGCTGGGCGTTTCAGAAGTGGGAGGTTCCAAAATAACTTGAACTCTTCTTTTGGCTGGTTCGCGAGTGCTAGTAATAGTGTTGGTCGGCGGACTTACGGGATTGGGAATATTATCTATTCCCCCCGGCACAAAGTTAGAAGTTAAAAACCGATATTGCGTAGCTTGGCTACCTCGAAGCGTTACCGAATCTGGTCTACGCCCCCCCCCAATTCCGCCTATACGCCCTTCATTTTCAGTTGAAAAATTTCCGAATTCATCCAATCCAATTCCTAAATAACCTCCGAGTAAACCGGACTGATTTTCGTTGATATTTTGGGCGTAGCCGAGAGAACCTCCATAGCCTCCAGCTTTTGTTGGCGTCACACTACCCTCAATTAAAAAGAAACTTATGCCGTCCCCTGTCCGCCCTGCTAAATTATCACGTGCTGTGCCGTTGTAGGCAAATATATCGAAGACAATTTTAAGACCACTGCTGGCGGGTACCGGACTGTTATAGATGGCAAAAGTAGATTGGTCAAAACTTCTTGAAGTTAACCTCAAAGCTCCGCTGCCGGGCGCGTCTATGTTCAAACCCGGAAAAGTCTCTGTTCCGGTTCCTGCTGTTAAAGCTGGAGCGTCTGACGTGCCGGTGACCCCAGATATCCAAGGCCCTATTAGACTTGCATCTTGAAAAGTTTCGTCAACTAAAGTAATGAGGACAGCGCTGTAAGTTTCCTGTGTTTTTGTTTCAAATGCTATTGCGGTTTTTACTTGTCCTGCTGTAACATTTAATTTCCAGTTTCCTCCTAATTTTGCACTACCAATTAAATTGTTAGAAGCGGCTATATTTGCGCCGGTTAGTTTTCTCAGCTTCCGCACGAAAGCAATCCCTGATTTTCCAGCCGCAACCCTACACGCTAATAATAAAATATCGGCTTTTTCGCTTAAGGCATTTCGCCACTGCTGCAAATGCCGATCGTACTTTGGTAAGTTTTCATCCTTCAGTACCGTTGACCCGATTTGCACCAAACCTTCATTGCCGTGAGCAACTATCTGAAGGCTGGCAATTAAGCTGCGTTTAGCTAGAATCTCGGTAATTTGTTCTACTCCGTCTAGGGTGCGATCGAGGACAATTATCTCTGTTCCCGGTTTAGCTCCGCTGGCAAGATGCTGATAATTCTCTACCCTGGGATCGATGCAAACTAAATGTTTTTTATGCTCACTCTTGACGCGAAGACTCGCTTTTTTTAAACAGTAAATATCGCTCAGCCGATCGCCCGCTAACGGCTCCCGAATACCACGATCTTCTATGCAGTCTTTTTCGTGCCGCTCACAACTTAATTTTTGCATAGGGGAAGAGTAGTTGAACCCTGATCTTTTCATGAGTTAGATAGCTCCTTGACGTGTTAATTGTCAACCTTAAGTGGTAGATATTATTGTTAATTGCTAATAAGAAATTTCTACTTGCTAATTTCTCGGCTTCGCATACTTAACAAGTTCCATTTACTGCGATATTTTTTTTATCGACATCTTCCCAAAGTAGCAGTTAGTGGCATTTACCTGGGAAATCAGGCGTTTTTTTAGCCAAGTCTGACTAAACGCAGAATTATTTTAGTATAAAAAAAACGCCTGCGCTCTAAGAAAATTACGCCGTGAGGTGCGAAATTTGTTTGCACCCGCTAGTTGACAATTGTTCGTGTTTGTAGTATTAAGGGGGTTGACCCCTCAGACGTTTATTAGGACTTGAGTCCAGATAACAAACCAATTTTATGGTAGTCAATCAGTCCAATATCAAATAGTATCTCTTTGTGTAAAAGAAACGTTATAACTTTGGTCGTCATAAATTATGCCTTTTGACTTTAATCAGGAATGAATTACTCCCTAAAACCAATTTCATAGTAGCAGCTCTGTCGAACATCAAATAAGTCACTAGCTTGATGTTAGTTGAGCTAAAAATATTCTACAAGCCCGGTTAATTTTAAAAACCGAGCGTGTAGAATATCGGCAAAATGCCCCCGATAAAATGCGCTTTTATTCTTACCGAGCCAAATTCAGAAAATCCAGAGAAGTAATAGTATTATCAGCCCCAAAAACCTGAGCTAAAACCTCCCCTGTGGCCGCAACCTGCAGCAGTGTGCCATTTGCCGTCGAGTTAATTTGCAAAGCCTCAAAACTCAAGCCACCAGCCAGGAAAAACTTATCAGTTCCTACAGAAAAATT